>JASHRB010000640.1 GCA_030037575.1 Candidatus Sulfotelmatobacter sp.
ACATCTTCGCGAACTGCAGTCGTGGCATGGGCCGCAGAACGATTTCGTCGCAAAGATCGCGGAGTTTTACCTAACCCGCAGCCAGAAAAGCGGGTACGCCGGGGCCGCCATGTACGATCCGCTGGCCGTGGGCGCGGTCATCGATCCCACGCTGGTCACGCTGAAACCAATGCACGTCGACGTCGAAACCAAAGGCGAGTTTACCCGCGGGGAGACCGTGGCGAACCGCATGGGCTCGAACGAAAACAACGTGCTGCATGGAGATCACTACGAGATTGAGGGCGTGATTCCGTTGCAGCCGAATGCGCGGGTTTGCCTTGCTTCCGAGGCCGATCGCTTTCTGGATCTTTTCATCAGCCGCGTGAAGGGACGGTAAGTCGGCTCAGCCGTTCGCGCGCGCCACCAGAAAAATTGCCAGCCCGTAAAAAATGAACATCAAAGCCAGATAGGCCTTGGCGCGCGAACCAGCGTTGTCGAACTCCTTCCACGCGAGAATTCCCCAGAGCGCAGCCACCATTGGTGCGGATTGACCGATGGCATAGGAGATGGCAACCCCGGTAAAATTTGCGGCCACCAAATTGAATACCGTGCCGATGCCCCAAATGACTCCGCCCAAAAGACCGAGGAGATGGCCGGAGGCGGGTCCGCGGAATAAGCCGGAGAAGCTTACCGGCTCGCCGACCAGCGGACACTTCATGAAATAAATGTTCCAGAGGAAGCACGAGAGCAACGCCCCCAGCGTGAGGAAGACAGCGGCGCTGTATGGTCCGAGCGGATTGCCGCGAGTCATGGCGTGGGTCATGAACGGTGCCCACAGGCCCATCAACACTCCCGACACGACGCATGTGATCACGCTTTTCCGGGAGATGGAGCGGCCGGCGACCGCTAGATTGCCGTAGGCTTTGCCATCCAGGATCACCGCGACCAGCGCGCAGGCGACGCCGAAGGCAAGAAACGCAGCGTTTCCGCGCGGCTGCAGCGCGTAGCTGAGAACGACTCCGACCACAAGGGCGATGCCAATCGCAATTGGAAATGCGACTGCAAGTCCAGCCATATCGATCGCGGCGACCAACAAAAGATTCGCCAGATTGAACAGCGCACCGCCGATGAGCGCGTTGAAAATATTCGCGCCATCCGCCGCGCGCACGTTGTTCAGGAAACTTGCAGCGTCGTTGCCCGTGCTGCCCATGGTGAAGGCGAGGGCAAGCGAGATTAAAAAAATGCCGAGCGCATAATCCCAGTAAAAAAGTTCAAAGCGATATGCCTTGACGCCTTTGTAAGTATTGGCCCACGAACCCCAACAAACGGCGCTGGTGATCATCATCAGCAAAGCGACTCCCAGACTCGATGGCGTGAACAATGCAGTCTCCTCGTGGTGCGGAAATTCAGTAAGTTACTCTTCTTTTGTTTTCGCGACAAGTGCGCATCTGCTCGTTGACACAATCGCAGGGCCAAACTAGACTCGGCGTTTTCGGTTCTTCAAAAAAAACTTATGCCCGGTCGTCCTCGCATTGCCGTGGTGGGAAGCGCCAACATCGATCTGACAACGTTTACCGATCAATTTCCCAAGCCTGGCGAAACCATCTTTGGGCAGAAATTCGATCTTGGGTTCGGCGGCAAAGGCGCCAACCAGGCGGTTGCGGCGCGGCTGTGCGGTGGGGATGTGTTTATGGTTGCGCGGGTCGGCAGCGATCTGTTCGGGCCGGCAACCATCGAAAATTTCAAAAAGCTCGGCATCAACACCACGCACGTGAAGCAGGTGGAGGGACTCTCGAGCGGAGTCGCGCCAATTTTTGTGGAGCCCGACGGGCAGAATCGAATCCTGGTGGTGAAGGGCGCCAACGACGCGCTCAAGCCGGCGGATGTTGACGCCGCGGCTGAGCTCCTGAAAACCGCAGACTGCCTCGTCCTGCAGTTTGAAATTCCGCTGGCAACGGTCTATCACACAGTCGCGTTCGCGCGAAAACATAAGATTCGCTGCCTTCTCAACCCGGCGCCCGCGCAACCGGTGGAGAGGGCCGCTCTTGCCGAACTCGATTACTTTGTGCCAAACGAGAGCGAAGCGGAAACGATTACCGGCGAGGCGGTGAAAAACATGGAGGACGCGAAAAAGTGTGCGGCCAAACTTCTCGCGGGTGGAATCCGGCGCGTGATCATCACCCTGGGTGCGAATGGTTCTTTGCTCGCCAGCCACGAGAACAGCCAGCATGTGCCTCCGTTTCGCGTGCACAGTGTCGACAGCACCGGCGCGGGCGACGCCTTCATCGGCAGTTTCGCCGTGTTTCTTGCCGAAGGATTGCCCGAATGGGAAGCCGTCCGCCGGGCGAATCTGTACGCGGCGCTCTCGACGACCGGAGTGGGCACGCAAAAATCGTTTTATGATCGGGCGCGGTTTGATGAGGAGTGGGCGAATCGAAATGCAAGTTAGCGCGCGCTGCGTCTGATCCATCGTCAAAGTTAACGAATCGTTGGCGTGGCGCAATTCGGCTGTGGAGGATATGTGCCCTGGGAGACTCCTCGTGCCGCGGAACCGGCATCCTCTTTCGCAACTTTCGCACCGAGCCACTGACGAATTCGCAATTTTTCGATTGGCGCCCGCAACTTTTCTTATACCAACGCGCAAAAACCGGAATTTACCTCGCCCTTGCGCTTTGTTCTGCCTCGCCTTCCACGGAAAATTCTTGACTTCCGAAGTCGTGCCAATTTATAAGGCTACGGTTAAACACCTGCCAAATTTTTCAACGGACTGAAGGCATTCGCGCGACTCGGTGCGGCACCGAAAGGGGCTTCAATGCTGAATAAGAAGGTGTTGCTCGTCGGTATTTTTGGTTGTTTTGCGTTCGTATTCACGTCCCTGGCTTACGGGCAGGCCACCGGCAGCCTTGCGGGCACGGTTGCCGACAAGCTGGGCGCGGTAGTTTCGGGCGCAAGCGTAAGGGCGATCGCGCAAGGCACGGGCTTGACTCGCGAGACCAAAACCGACGACTCCGGCCACTACCTGATTCCGTTGCTGCCGGTCGAAACTTACACGATTCACGTTGAGTCCGCCGGCTTCCAGGCGACCGAGCAGCGCGACATCCGCCTGCAAGTCGATGAACACCGCGAAGTCGATTTTGCGCTCGCGCCCGCCTCGGTCACATCCTCGGTCGAAGTCAGCGCGACTGAAGTTGCGGTGGAAACCGCCAATCCGACGCTGGGACAGGTCATCACTTCGCAGCAGGTCGCCGATCTTCCCCTGAACGGGCGCAACTTCGTG
>JASHRB010000641.1 GCA_030037575.1 Candidatus Sulfotelmatobacter sp.
CATCTCCCATAAATGTATCATCTGCCATATAAATATTACTTCTTGAGACGGAGATCAAGTACAGGGTACCTGTTTAGCCAACCCGTTATTACCCGTTCAAACTGGAACTTACCTTTTGTGTAAGGGGCGTGGTCTCTCCCGCGCTTGCTAACTGCGCGCTGGACGGCCTGGAACGACTCTTGCGGGAAAATTACCCCGAAGGAAAACGCCTCAAGTCCCTTGGAGGTGAGAAGCCTTGTGTCAATCTCGTCCGGTACGCGGATGATTTCGTCATCACCAGCAAATCGAAAGAATTACTGGCAGGAGAAATCAAGCCCCTCGTTGAGCATTTTCTGCAAGAACGAGGTCTTGAACTCTCTCCGAAGAAGACCGTCATTACGCATGTGGAGCACGGCTTTGATTTCCTCGGACAAAACGTGCGCAGATATCCTAACGGGAAACTGCTCATCAAGCCCTCCAAGAAGAATGTTAAAACCTTTCTGGATGGCATCCGCCGAACCATCAAAGCTGCACAGGGCGTGTCTGCCGCTGACTTGATCGATCAACTCAACCCCAAGATTCGCGGTTGGGCGAACTATCATCGGCACGGGGTGAGCAAACGCACTTTTGGACGCGTTGATCTCATGATCTTCTCTAGTCTGTGGCGATGGGCACGACGAAGGCACCCGAATGAAAGCCCGCGTTGGATCAAACCGAAATACTTTGATCGGCGCGGGAATCGGGACTGGTCCTTCTTCGGTGAAACCTGCGATGACGAAGGACGGCCAAACAAAGTCTGGCTGTACAACGCCAAGAGCACTCCCATCAAACGCCACGTCAAGGTAAAAGGCGAAGCTAACCCGTACGATCCAACCGATGAAGCCTACTTCGAAGAACGCGAAGGGGCTCATATGTTGGACACGTTCCGGGGTACCCGCACTCTTCGCTATCTCTGGTACGAGCAACGTGGACTCTGCACGCAGTGCAATACAAAAATCACCCGGATCACAGGCTGGCGCCTTCCCTACTGCGTCCCCCGTGTGAAGGGCGGTACCACTGGTGCCACGAACTGCGTTTTACTTCATCCCGAGTGCCATGACCGGGTTCATCGCCAGCGTCTTTCCGTTTCGAAACCGCGTCTCCTCTAAAGAGGCGTTCGAAGGGCTTGAGCTGGGTGAACGGAAACCTTCACGCCCAGTTCTGAGAGGGCCGGGCGGCCGCAAGGTCGCCTGGCTACTCGGTACTCAACTTCTCAATTGCCGACTAAGACTAAGCCGCTGGCGCGGCGGACGCTGCCGCGTGCGTGAGCCCGGGCATTTCCGGCGCTGCTGACGTAGTGTGGGTCACGGAGAAGGCAAGTTGTCCGGTTGTAGCGAATTCGAGTCGCTGCCGTGGCGCAAACGTTACGATGCGAACGTTAACAAAACCGGCCCTACAAAGACGGGCAGATCGGCCATCGGCGGCTTATTCACGAGTGCCAACGACGACCCTAGGGCGAAGCCGCCGGAACACCTTCAGGATGCCGGCAAGGGTGATTGCTCGGATTGCGGTTGCGGCTTTCGCCTCAGGACCAACGCGGAGATCAGCGTGATGACGAGCCCAATCGGGAAGGGATCAATGAACGTGAGCACTGCGTTGACGAATGGGTTTTTGTACAGCTCTTTGTATTTTCTGACCTGCTGAAGTTTTGCCTGGACGGCTGCCGGGCTCGCGCCCGAGGCGGTGAGCTTCTGAACCAAATGAGCGCCATATGCGTCCCAGAAACCAGGCAGGAAGTTGTAGTAGATCACTTCCCACGTTACGACATAGAAGATGCAGGAAATCAGAGTAATGGAGAGGCCCACGGCAAAAGCTTTTAAAAAGGTAATCTGGCCATGGCCGACGTTGTCGCGGTAGGTTCGGATGCCGAAAAACACCATCAAGAACGAGAGCACGATGGAAGTGTTGCCAATGATCGCGCCGCGGTCGAATCCAATCCTGTCGCCGAAGGTCACCAGCACGATCATCATCAGCGAGGAGATAGCGCCGGAAATCAGCCCGAAGGTGACGATGATCTTTCTCATATTCTCGTAATGTCTTTTACCCGATGCTGACTTTTTCCACGTATGATGCCGGGCCCATGGTAATACGGGCTCAGCGACCAGCCGCGCCAGCATGCGACTTGGATGCCACTGGGATAACTACGATAAGGTTATCGCCTGCTCCGGGGTGAGTCATCCCAAGATAATCGAGCTGCGGTTGGGCGTCGAACCCGATGTCTTTCGTTGTCATGTTCGGCGCATAAAACATCAAGTGTGGAGGGAAAATGCCGGTGCCGTGCTCAGGGATGGCGCTCAAGCGGTTCTGGCTCGACATCATGTAGAGGAATCCCGGTTTGCTGGGATACTGGTAACGGCCTTCCTTATATCCGCTGGCGACGTCTGCCTTGATTTCGGCTTCGGACTTGCCGTTTGTGCGCAGCTCTTCACCGTGCAGGTAGACAGGCAAGAGAGTGCGGCTGCCTTCGGCATCGAAGCACTGCGGCTCAATGGTTGTTTCTGCGGGCCTTACGAAATGCCGGCTAACAAAACAGCTGAAGCCGTTGGTGCCTTCGCGCGCTTTCTCGTAGCCTTTGGGGCCGAGAACATAAACTGTGGCTTTACTGGATACCTCGGCCGGGGCGGCGCTTTCAGCGAGTGTGATCTGCTGGTCACGTGGCATGGAGGCGTCGTAGACCATGGGAAGTTCCTGGGCGGTTGCGCGAATCAGCGCAGTGCTTGAAAGCAAGCCGATCGACAGGGTACCCACGACAAAGACCTTCATCGAATTCAGAGACTTCATGTTCGCTCCTTTTTTCAAGAAGTTCATGTTTTCCTAAACGTCATGTTTGCTCGTACTGAGCGGCTCAACATACCGCACGAGGCGGGGTCGGTGTCGTCATTCTTTTGGCTGATTTTGGCTGCGGAGAGAAAAATTCATTCGTTTGGGGGAATGGTTCTTCGCGCGAACCGTACGTGTGCATGAATAAATCAGGGGAGAAGGCCGAATTCCTTGCCGAGTTGCACCGCTTGCGTTCTTCGTCTCGCCCCCAGTTTGTCGAAAACGCGGCTGGAATGGGTCTTCACCGTGCTCTCGCTCACAAAAAGCTTCTCGGCGATTTCGCGGTTGCTCAGGCCCTGGGCGATCAGTTCAAGAATCTCAAGCTCACGGCGAGTGATGTGGAGGTTCTCACGTTTTCTCTCGTCAGGGATGAACGGTCCCTCGGCAGGGACGGGGACCTCCCTCACAACAATTGTCTGGCGTTTTGCTGTCAGCTTGAGGCCAAGCCAGATGCCAAGAACGGCAAAGGTCGCGGCGATCAGTCCGCCGTAGATTTCGATGGAATGTTCGACGACCAGGAACTGATACTCGGTCCACCGGAGTAGGGCAATCAAGATTCCACCGATCAACCCGTACATGAGGACGTGGCGCTTCATAAGTTGCAGGAGGATTCGTTACCGAAATTATCGCACCCATGGTGGGGTAGGTCCTAATGCTTGCAGGGCAAGATCAAAGGTTGACCGGCCTTTTGCCCGAGTCACGGCAATCGGAAAGTGGAAATCCTAGGCGGCAGGCGACGATATAGTAAGTCCACTTCGAGGACACAAGCGCCTTGATGGATAATTTCAGGATTGCGGGCAATTCTGGAGGTAACGTTCATAAGGAGTGTGTTCTGCCGGAACACGAGCTGAACCGCCCCAAGGTAAGGCTGGAAAGCAACAATCTATGACTTAGCAAATTTGAACCTCAATTGTTGCAACGTAGTGCTTCATTACCTCGACAATCGCCGTCATCCGTGGCATCATCCGTGGCATGAAATCGCTCGCGCGGCTCCTTCGTGCTGCACTTTTAGTCTCATTTTTCTGCCCCACTCTCCACGCCCAGAACATCACCATTCAAGCTCTAGTCACCCCATCCACCGTCATTACCAAGGACGGCAAACCCGTCAAGTTCGCCCTTCATGGATTCATCGAATTCGAATCGCTCTCCGAACTGTTTCCCTACATCCACTCGCAAGCTCGTCGCTGGCCGGGAAACTCAGCCGTCAGCGAGGCGGAGCGGCAACAACTCACCCGTGAACTCCTTCGCCGTGGCATCGAAAGTCGTGTCGTCTCCATGACCGACGAGCGGCCCTTCGAAACGCTTTTCACGCACACCGAAGATGAACTCCGCCGCGCTCTCGCCCAGGTCACCGAACCCACTCCGGCCGGATACGCAGAGGCCTTCGTCGCCGTCCAGCAAAAATGGAAACACGCCATCAACTGTTGGAGCGCCGCTCCATCCATTCCGGCACGAGTCCTCTCCAATTGGTACCCGATCGCCGAAGGCATCCCGCTTTATGGCGCCACCTACGATTCCACCGAACACTATTGGCAAGCTGTGAAATATCATCCCGACACAACTGTCGCCGATCTTAACGCGCTCCTCAGCACGTTCGAGCAGCAGAGTTGGACGCCTTGGCTCGCCCGTCTCGATGCCGATCCTAACCTCTATCTGCCAAACGCCTACGCCATCGAGTTCCTGCGCTCCAACCTCAAGCCCGACCGCTTTCGCTGGTTTCGCGACCAACTCACTACGCGCAATCTTCGATCCAGCGAGCGTGCTCGTACCGCGCAGCAACGCACTGCCGCGCCCTTCCGTTTTACCGCATTCGAAGAAAAGGTCCTCTGGGGAGACCTCGCTGATGTCTTTCACCTCGTCTACACGTTCTCGCTTCCGGATGACCCACTCCGCTCCGTGCTCGCCCGCTCGCGCTTTGACGCGATATATCTGGGCGATCGTAAGATGCCCTTCATCAGCGAAGACTTCCGGTCCCTGATGCTTGAAATCTGGCACGTGAAATATCTCCAGATGCCTCGCTTCCGGGAAGTCATCAGCTCCATCCCCATCGAGGTCCGCCTTGAGCATTTCCTAAACGATGGCGACTCCCCCGATATTCCGATTCCAATTTACGTTGGCTACCTCAACCAGATCCGCGATCTCGCCCGACAACATTAGCCTATGTGGCGGCCGTGAGGAGCCTTGGCTGCCTGGCGGAGCGCAGTTCCGCCACCGGTTCTCAACGCGCGACGGGAACGACTTGGATATTTCGCCAACACTTGGGTGAACACACATCACGACCAAGACGACGTACAGTTTGCTCCTGGATGAGTTACGCAGCCGTGCCTACATGAAAGTGGGTTTCTGTTGCTGAAGTCTACGACTATCTCGTAACGAGCCAACAAGTCTGGGAAGAGTGGAAGCTGCCGGAGGGCGAGGTGTACGACCGGACCTACATCGACCAATATCTTGAAGCCAATCGGGACTTGCTGCCGCTAGGCTTCGTTAGAGACAACGTCCAGCAAATTCAGAACTGTCCAGACGCCGTGGTCGAGGTACGCTTGATTGTCGATCCCGCCGAAGACACGTCGCACGCCGAACTGAAGAACGTCCCCTGCGAAGAACAGCACGACGCCTCAAAATAGCGGAGATCGTCCGTCATGAATGGCGAGATCAGGTGCATCTGATACGCATTTTGGGTAGGGATTCTT
>JASHRB010000642.1 GCA_030037575.1 Candidatus Sulfotelmatobacter sp.
GGCCATCGCGATCATGCCCATACTTTGCCAGCGGGCAGTGGCGGCCTTCGTAATAACTGCTGCTCACGTCATAGAGCACCAGACTGCCCTCGCGCCGGTGGCGCGCGGCGAGTTGGTTCTCGATCCGCGGCTGTCGTTCTAAGAGCCAGTCCATGGCCTGATACAACTCATCTTCTGTAGCTTCACTGACGCCCAGCTCCGCGGCCCGAGTGGTGCTGTGCCACTGGCGGGTGGTGGCCAACTTGGAACAGGGATCAAGCAAACGTTGCAGGATCATGGCCAGCACCAAATCGCGCTCGCGGCAAGGCTTGGAGGAAAGCATGGCATCCAGGCCGAGCTTGCGTACCGCCAGCAGCAGGGCTTCCACATGGCCGTGGGGCGAAGTCTTTTGCGTGGTGAGCAGATCTTGGGGAGAGACCAAGGGCTCGTCGCGCAGCAAGCGGCGGAGGGAGTCGATTTTTTCCTGCGGCCAGTGAGAGAGGTTGGCCAGGGTGCGCTGGCGGGTTTTGTTGCCATCGCGCCAGCCTTCGCGCAACAGGATGGCGGGCGGGGAGTTGCGATTGGGGACGGTGGCGATGTACATGTGAACTTTGTATCATAATAAGTCATTACTGTAAAGAAACAACATAACACTTACATGAGAACAACATAATTTGCACGGTAAGAGTCAACCTTCCCAACCTGACACTGGATGGATTGGAGCGGGTTCTCAAAGCGACGTTTCGCAGTAAGGTCGTTGGCGGAAAAACGCGCAATCCGAAGGTGAACTTAGTGAGATATGCGGATGACTTCATCATCACCGGCAGTTCGAAAGAGCTACTGGAAAATGAGGTCAAACCGTTGGTGGAGCGATTTCTGCGCGAACGAGGTTTAGAACTTTCGCCAGAGAAAACCTGCATCACGCATGTCGAGCAGGGATTCGATTTCCTCGGCCAGAACACGCGCAAGTATGGCGGCAAACTCCTGACCACACCGTCCAAGAAGAACTTGCACGCCTTCCTGGAAAAGGTTCGCACGGTCATCCGTCGCGACCCCACGGCCAAGCAGGAAAACTTGATATGGCAGCTCAACCCGATCGTTCGTGGTTGGGCGAACTATCACCGCCACATTGTGGCGGCTCGGGCGTTTCGGAAAGTGGAGATGGTTCTGTTTCACAGTCTGTGGCGATGGGCCAAACGTCGGCATCCGGAGAAGTCGGTGGCCTGGATCGCAAAACGGTACTGGCATCGGCTGGGCCGGCTCAGACGTTCGTTCGCAGTAAGGATCGGAGCAGGGACACCGCATGCTAAGTCAGTCGTAGCTCGGCTGGTGGATCCCACCGAAACTGCGATTCGGCGACACGTAAAAGTGAAATCGGACGCTAATCCGTTCGACTCACAGTGGCGTACCTATTTTGCAGACCGCGCGGTCTTCAAACGCTCTGGTGTCTATCACCACGCACCCTGATGTTTGCGTTGCGAACACCGGCCTCATCCCGCGATGAGGCTTACCACGGCTTGAGCCGGATGATCGGGAAACCATCACGTCCGGTTCTTAGGGGAGGGAGCGGCAGCAATGTCGCTCTCTTACCCGACCTCTTCTCTGTTCCCGCCGAGCGCAACAAGAGCGCGTACCTGGCCAGAGGTAGTCCGCTTCCACAGAACATATCTGCTTAGCTCCGCGAAGCAGCGCGGAAGCGGCTGCGATAGTGGTGAGGTGCAACGCCGTAGTGCTGCACAAAGGCGCGGCGAAATCCGTCAGGATCGTTAAAGCCGAGCGAATTGGCGACGCTTTCGACGGAACAACCAGAACTGGACAGCCGTTTTCGTGCTTCGTCAAGACGTAAGCGCTGCACAAATGCGGCGGGGCTGTCCTTGAACTCTGAGCGGAAGCGGCGGGAGAACTGCCGCGGACAGAGATTCACGCGCTCGGCCAGTACGTTGACTGACAGATTCCGGCCAAGGTGACTCATGATCCACACTGCCAAATCGGTAAAACGGCTGGTCGAGTCCACCTGAAACTTCAGGGGCTCGGAAAACTGATCCTGTCCACCGGGCCGCTTCATATACACCACCAATTCGCGCGCTACCCTTAGCGCGACCTGCGGTCCAAAGTCTTCTTCAATCAGTGCTAGCGAAAGATCGATTCCCGCAGTGACTCTGGCAGAGGTGTGGAACTTGTCATCGCGAATGTAAAGCGCGTCGGCGTCGACCTTCAAGGTTGGGAAGCGTGCCGCCAGGTCGGCAGCATATTTCCAATGAGTGGTGACGCGGCGACCGTTGAGCAGCCCGGTGGGAGCGACGCCATAAATGCCCGTACACACGGTCGCGATTCTGGGGATGGAACCGGCGCGACTGCTGATCCATTTTGCGAGCCGTGTGGCGGATGAGGAAGTTCGCATGCCTCTTCCGCCGGGAACGATTAGCGTATCGACATGGCGCAATGAGCCAAGCGAGCAGGAGGCGGTCATGCGCAGCCCCGATACGGAACGAAAGGTCTTCGCTCCAATCGCCGCGATGGTCACTTTATAGCAGGGCTGTGGCCCTTCTTTCGAGTCGGAGAGGAATGCGCTGTTGAAAGCCTCCAATGGCCCTGATAAGTCCAGCGAGGTGATGTCGTCAAAGCCAACGATGACAATGTGCTTCCGTATCATGGCATAACCCGTTTCAGGATAGAGGAAAGCCTGAGAGTCTGAAAGACAATCTTCCGACGATTTGGGACGTCGCTCGGGAAATGTCTCAAACTGCCGGATAAATGTCATTTGCGAGTTGCCGACTTCGCATAGACTTTCTAATCGGGAAGACGATTTTCCGGGAGGAATGGGTATGAAGCAATTCGCTGGAGCACTTTCCATTATTTTCGCGATCGCGGGGTTTGCCGGTGCGGGCGCTTACTTAAGGCGTGTCGAAACGCCGACTGTCGCGGCAGCTGCGACGCAGTCGCCATCCCTCAATTCGCCTGCCAGTGGCCAGATCAACGTGGCCTTTGTCGTCTCCCAGGGCGCGGATCTGCTGGATATCTTGGGGTCGTGGGAGGTATTCAGCCTTTCCATGCTCACGTCCAAAGGCAAAGCCTGGCATTTCTCCGACGGCTACGACATGGTGATGCCCTTCCACGCGTATACGGTGTCCGAGTCGCTGGAACTGCCGCCCAAACCAGCCGCTCCAACGTTCAAATCGCGGCAAGTTCAAAACAGACTCAACTCACTACTGGCCCATCACTTACCGTCGGAGCACTCTACTTTAGCCGGACAGTAGTGGGATAGATTAACGCGAGCAACATCTGAGACACACTGTAGTCGCTGTGGAGGCGGCGGTAGGGCAAGTAGCGAGCCAGAAAATCACGCAATTGCAGCACTTGTATAAATTCTTGGAGGAAGTATGTTCCGCCGAAGTGGGTCAGGCCAGCATGATCACGGGCGAAATTTAGATTTCTGGGCGATCTGCGCGTCTCGAGCCTTACCTAACCAAATGTTAGGTAAGGCTCAGACTATCAAAATCTTAGGAAACCCGCACCGGACGCGCATTCCCAGTGCTATCCAAGTGCCCCAATTCGCCGGATTTAGGTGATACGCCCGAGATCGCCGTTGCCGCCGCGATTGAATATGATCGCTGGCCACTTTTGCGTGCCCGGCGCTTTCGGCTTGATTAACAGTCCGCGCACAGGCAGGCTGTCGCTGGCGTAGGTGATTTCGAGAAGGTCAAATTCCTTTTGCCGTGCGGGCTTCCTCATAGACCGCACGCGGAAAGTAGCCGCGGCCGAAGTCATCAAGAGATTCAAAAGTTGGCAAGGGCGGCCATGGTTTCGACCTCAGAATTTGGCCGTCAGTTTCCTATGCAACGACCGACCTCTCTATGACGCGCGCCTGATCTCCGTAAGCCGCAGCGACGCTGCCCATCAGGAACGCACAGATCAAAACGGTCGTATTTTTCATGTGCCTCTCGTCAACGATGCACCGGTTCGAGTTCACTGCTTTATGCCGAGTTGGTATTGCGCAGTCGCAAAGTCCCAAGAAATCACCTTATAAAACGCAGCAACGTAATCGGCTCGGACATTCTGGTATTTCAAGTAGTAGGCGTGCTCCCAAACATCGATACCAAGGATCGGAGTTCTCCCGGCCATCCACGGGCTATCCTGATTTGGACTTGTTTCGATCGAAAGCTGATGTTTGTCATCCAGACTCAGCCATGCCCAGCCGCTGCCAAATACACTCATGGCTGCCTTCGTGAACTGTTCTTGAAATCCAGAGAAGCTGCCGAATCGCGCATCGATAGCTTTGGCTAATTCTGCTTTCGGTTGGCCGGGGGAGTTCTTCTGCATTACTTGCCAAAAGAACGAATGGTTCGCATGCCCGCCGCCATTGTTGCGCACGGCTGTGCGAACCGATTCAGGGACGCGGTCTAAGTGTTGGATCAGATCGACCACGGGAAGCCTCGAGAGTTCGAGGTGATCGGCAACCGCTGCATTCAAGTTCTTTACGTAGGCAGCGTGGTGCTTATCGTGATGCAGGTGCATCGTTTGGGCATCGATGTACGGTTCAAGCGCGTCGTACTCGTAAGGTAGAGGCGGCACCGTATACGGCGTTATGCTGCCACTCATTTGGGTTGATTGTCCTGTTGCGATCGCCGGGTAGACGCCGCAGACGCCTGCAATTGCGGTTAGTCCCATTGCCTTCATCACTTCTCGTCGATCGAGCATGTTCTGTTCCTCCTTGTTCTTCGATCGCAGTTGCAATTCCGGTTGCTTTCATCGGTCTCTTGCTCACCAACTGTTTTCTGTCTCTACCCTCACCTGTGCGAGCAGATCAGCTGGTGCTCCGATGCTCGGCGACGGAGTTCGGGCAACCAGCGACCGCAGACGAACCACCGCTGCGAGCATCAGGCTGATTAGCAGCCCGAAAGGAATGAGGTAGAGCCAGTACCAATCCTTGCCTGGCGGGTCAGCGAGAATCCGGACCCCGTAACGAGACACGTAAATATCCTTGATCTCGTTTTCTGAATATCCCGCGACAACAAGCTCTTCGACCTCCCCTAACATCTGCAGAGCTTCCGGCGAGCGATGAATGGCGATCGGCTCGCGCCAGCAACAAGGAGCGATGAGTTCATGAGTTACTCTGTCGTATCGTTGCGCCTGCACAGCCGTGAGGTGTTGTCCTTCAATGGCCGTGCTGCCCTCCATCAAGCCCAATGCCACGAGCATCACAGGTACGACACTTCGCACAAGGTCCTCAATTCAGCGTGTGTATGTAGGCAATCAAATCATCGAGGTCTTGATTGCTCAGTCGTTGGTCAAACGCCGGCATCGTCCTCAGCCCCGCGACGATCGTTTTGCGAACTTGTTCGTCCGTTGC
The DNA here is from genome assembly GCA_030037575.1 of Candidatus Sulfotelmatobacter sp. GTDB lineage: Bacteria > Acidobacteriota > Terriglobia > Terriglobales > Acidobacteriaceae > Sulfotelmatobacter. The sequence continues at coordinate 5,330 of JASHRB010000642.1, forward strand.
TGGGCCTCCGCTGGGGAGGTACTTCGCTTTGAACAGGCCTTCCAGTTTCGGTGGTCGCTTCTTTAAGTCCGCGGGTGGATCTTCATGACAGGAGGCGCAATGAAGATCGAACAGTTCCTGGCCTCGTTGTGCCGACGCGCTCGGAGAACACGCGGTGTGCAGCAAGGCAGAAATAGACAGAGTGGCGAAGAAAATCGCACACTGCGCGATTCGATTCATCCGGCCTTCCTTTGCCCATCCGCCTTTGTCGGGACGACTCCAACTTTCTCCTGTTGCCGGAGCGCATCTTCCAGTTCGGCGGTTGTCCACTCGGTCGACCAATATTTGGCAACCGTCCCCTCGGGCGAAATGAGAGCAATGACCATGGAGTGCGAAATCTGGTTGTCTTCTTCAAAATACTCAAGGCCGAACGCATCGGCGATCTTTCGCAGATCGCCAGGATTTGTCGATGCAAAGTCCCAATGCGAGAATCCGGCCGGATTGTCGTCGAGATAAGCGAGGCCGTACTTACGCAGCACAGGAGGCGTGTCGTACTTCGGATCGAAGCTGATCGTGACGAAATGCGTTTTCGCCAGATCAGTTGGCGTTTTCGCAAGATCGCCCTGAATCTTTGCAAATTGACTACTCAAACGTGGACAGAACGTAGGAACCGGGCAGCGCGTGTAGATGAACGTAATCAGCACCGCCTTTCCCTTGAAGTCGCTCAGGTGGAAAGATTTTCCGTCTTGATTGACTAGTGCTAGGTCGGGAACGTGATCGCCGATATCCAGGCGATGCACGATGCCTGGCTTTGCCGTCTTACGCCCACTCTCATCGGTGATTCGCAAGTTCTCTAACCAGTACTCGTTTCCATTGTTGGCCGTGATCACCTCGGCAGTAATGGCATCTCCGGGTTCTACCTGACGGAATCCATTCTGATCTTTGACCGGATACGACATCGTCATCGCCGGCATGAAGCCCGGAATGT
>JASHRB010000643.1 GCA_030037575.1 Candidatus Sulfotelmatobacter sp.
ACGTTCGGACTGAGTCAGGAAGGGGCTTTGTGCGCGAACTTCACGCCAGAGTTCCTGACGCGCACCTGATCTATGTCGATCCGGTGACTGCCACCGCGATGAGCAATAACGTGCTGCAAGCCGTGGACGAAGCCAAGACTGTGATTGCCGCCGTCTATGTGGTGCCGAGCGCGGGAAAAATCGGCAACTCCGTCGCGATGTCCGACGCGACCGGCGATTTGCTTGCCCGGATGCTCGCCCGCGCCGCGGCAAAAACGGTGGTGATTGCCATGGGAAACCCTTATGTAGCCGCAAGCTTCCCCAAGGTTGAGAATTATATGTGTACGTTTTCGAACGCGTCGGTATCGGAGACCAGCGCGGTGAAGGCCTTGTTCGGAGAAATTCCAATTCGCGGGCATCTTCCCGTCACCATCCCCGGCATTGCCGAGCGCGGCGCCGGTATGGAACGTCCCATTCAGGTTGCAAATGGAGGATCGGATTATGTGCATCGATAAATTGGAGAGTTCGTGGGCCGCCGTGGGATTCATTGCGCTCGCGCTGCTGCTTTCCGGGTGCAGCATCAACGTGAAAAAACAGCCGAATGGCCAGGATAAGCAAGTAGAGATCGACACGCCGGTGGGCGGCATTCACCTCAGCGAGCAGGCAAATGTGGCCGACGTGGGCCTGGAAGTTTATCCGGGTGCGCGTTTGAAGCCAAAAAATTCCGACGGCAACCAGGATAGCGCCAACGTGAATATTTCCGGATTCGGTTTTGGCATCAAAGTGGTCGCGCTGCAATACGAATCCGACGACCCGCCCGCAAAAGTTCTCTCCTTTTACAAAGACCAAATGAAAAAGTATGGCAGCGTTCTGGAATGCCGTACCGCCGACCTCAACCTCGATATGAAGATGGAGGGGATCGATTCCGACCATCACTCCAACCAACTTTCCTGCCCCAAAGTCGATCTCGGCAGCGCCAATAACATCGAACTCAAAGTTGGGAAGAAAGACGATCAGCACATTGTGAGCATTAAGCCGCAGGGCAAGGGATCGAGTTTCGCGCTGGTCTTTGTGCGCACGCACGGCAAACAAGCCGACATTTAAGGGCCTTCCATTTCCTCCTCGGCCGCTGTTCCTGCCTTGCGCCCGCCGCGCGTCGTGCGATACCTTCAAGCTAGTTTTCCTCTCGGCTGATGAATCATCCCTGCTACAAGTGCGGGCACATGATTGAAGATGGCAAGCCCTTTTGCCCGGAATGCGGCGCGCCACAAATACGCGTGGTTCTTCCCGAATCCCCAGCACCAGCGGCGGTGGCGGGCGAGGCCGCGGTATTGGCCGGTCACGCGCAACCTGAACCCGCTCTTCACGGCGAGCCCTCGAACCCGCTTGCCGCCGGACGGTTTCACGACCTCAAGCCGTGCGCCCTGGCGGCCGGCATCGCGATTGTTCTTTCCTTCCTGGGCTTGAATCCGTTCGTGGCCGCGTTGGGTGCGGGCGGGCTGGCGACCGTATTCTCCGGTCGCCGTGCCTTGGCTACACTGCCTCCCGCGATGGGAGCGCGGCTGGGAGCGATGAGCGGGTTGCTTCTTTTCGGTTTTTCCACTTTGTTCGAGACCTTGGCGGTTGTGCTTCTCCACAAAGGCGCGGAACTGCGCGCCCAGATGCTTGACAAGGTTCAGCAGATCTCGCAACGGTATCCGGGCGCCCAGGTTCAACCGTTTCTGGACTTTGTAAAGACCCCCGAGGGCTTCGCCTTCATGATGGCCGGTTCGGTGGTTTTCGCCCTGGTCGCATTTATTGCGCTGGGCAGTGCGGGCGGGGCGATTGCCGCAGCCGTACTGGGCCGCAGTCACCGGCGGTAGCCGCGGATTTTGCCCATATCAGTGCGCCCCCCCCGGCCGGGCCTCATGTTCCATGGGCGCCGGGGGAAATCCAGCCGTCTGCGGCTGGCTCTCGGTTCCATCTTGCCGTCGGCAGGGCTCGCCGCGTATGATGCAGCGTTTGTATTTTTCTGTGCAATGAACCAACCGGCGCGCGGCTCGCTGCTCGACATCGAACACCTCGATTCTAAGGAAATCCTCAGGCTGTTGAAGCTGGCGCGCGGAATGAATCCGCGGAAGCCCCCCCCGCTGCTACGCCATCGGCGAATCGCGCTCCTGTTTTACGAGGCTTCCACCCGCACTCGATCTTCCTTCGAAATTGCGGCCAAGGCGCTGGGCGCGGTCACCACCCTGGTTCAGTCTTCCGGATCGAGCATTGAAAAGGGCGAATCGCTGATCGACACCGGTTACACGCTGCGCGCCGTAGGTGCGGATGCAATTGTGATTCGCCATCCGGCAGCGGGCGCTCCCCACCTGATGGCCAGACATCTCGACATTCCCGTTATCAATGCCGGCGATGGCATGCACGAGCATCCTTCGCAGGCTTTGCTCGATGCCTTCACCATTTTGAGGCACAAGAAAACGTTAGAGGGCCTGCAGGTTACGATTATCGGCGACATTTATCACAGCCGCGTCGCCCGCTCCAATTGTCGCTTGTTGAGCCGTTTCGGGGCGAAGATCATGCTTTGCGGCCCTCCTGAACTGGTTCCGCAGGTTTCGGCGACTCTGGTTCCCGGCTTGCGAATCACGCGTCATATTGACGAAGCCCTGCGCGGCGCGGATGTAATCATGCTGCTCCGCGTGCAGCAGGAACGCCTCGCGGGCAAGAAAATTCACGCGCGTGATTACATCGCGCGTTATCAAATGACAGCTCCACGGCTGAAACTGGCAAAGCGGGATGCGATTGTTATGCACCCCGGCCCCATCGTTCGCGGCCTTGAAGTAACCTCGGAAGTCGTCGACGGGTCGCAGTCTGTGATCGTCGACGAGGTGCGAAACGGTGTGCCCACGCGCATGGCAATTCTGGCGAGGGCGCTGGGGAAAGGCAAGTGAGCCGTGGGATTGTGTGCGCACTGGATTCGGTCATCCCGGGCGAGGCGCAGAATCGATGTACTTCGCCAGCGGCAAGGTGATCGACAAGGATTGGGGGCTTCGGGCAAAACACGCTCGGGATGACAACCCGGGGCGGGGCCGGCCGAGCGCTGACGGCTCATTGCTGATGCCCGATTGCCCATCGCCAAATGCTGACTGCCAAAAGCCACAAGCGTGACGCCAGCCTGCTGATCAAAGGCGGCCATCTGATCGATCCGGCGGCGAAGATCAACGCGCCAATGGACATTCTGCTGCGCGATGGGCGCGTCGCCGAAGTTGCCCTGCCCAATAAAATTCGCGGCGGCGCCGATGAAAAGTTCGATGCCCGCGGGTTGATGGTTGCGCCCGGGTTCATCGATGTGCACGTCCATCTCCGCGAGCCTGGGCAAAGCTACAAGGAAACCATCGCTTTCGGCACTGCGGCTGCGGCGGCCGGAGGCTTCAGTTCCGTTTGTACCATGCCCAACACCTCGCCGGTGGTTGACACGGATGAGTGGGTGGCGTGGCTGAAGCAGCCCCAGCGCGGTGCGCTGGTGAATGTTTTTCCCATGGCCGCGGCCACGCGCGGTTCGCGGGGCTCATCGCTTACCGATTTCGCCGCGTTGCAGCGCGCCGGTGCGGTTGCCGTGACCGACGATGGCAGGCCCATTCTCGACGACAACATCATGCGCCAAGCTCTGCGGCTGGGGGCGGAGCTGAACCTGCCGGTGGTGCAGCACGCGGAAGACACGCGGCTCACCGAGCACTGCTCGATGCACGAGGGGCCGACCAGTTTCCGTCTCGGCTTGCGGGGGATGCCGGCCGCGGCGGAAGCAAGCATTGTCGATCGCGACGTGATCCTGGCACAGCAGATTCGAGAATCGCGCCTGCACGTCGCCCACGTATCGACCTCGGAGGCGCTGAAAGCCGTGCGCCGCGGCAAGCGCGCCAAGGCCCGGGTCAGTTGCGAAGTGACGCCCCATCATTTCACTTTGATCGATGAAAACGTCGGCGAATACGACACGCTTTGCAAGATGAATCCGCCGCTGCGCTCGGCTTCCGATCGTGAGGCGATTTTGGTTGCCTTGGCCGATGGAACCGTTGATGCCATTGCCACCGATCACGCCCCTCACGCCGCGCACGAAAAACAAGTGGAGTTCGACCGGGCCGCGTTTGGGATCACGGGACTGGAAACAGCGCTGGCTTTGGCGATAACCAAGCTGCATCGTGCCTATAAGATTCCTTTGCTGCGGGTGGTCGAGTTGTTTACGGCGGGCCCGGCGCGCGTTTTTGATTTGCGCGGGCGCGGATCGTTGGCCAAAGGTAACTTCGCCGATGTGACGATTTTCGATCCCCAAAAGCGATGGACCTTCGAGGCCGCGAACTCGCGCTCGCGATCGCACAACACCCCGTTTGATGGATGGCAGTTTACGGGAAAGGTTTTGGGGACAATTGTCGGCGGGAGGGTGGTTTACCGGACGGAATGAAAGCGTGGCTGCACATGCGCGGAGGCCGCCTCGGCTCCGCACCGCGGGCAGTCCGTTGGCTTGGCGAGAAACAACGCGGGGCGCTTTGCCGCAAAAGCGGATGTTGCTCTCAGCTTTGGCTACGAACCGCTCCGGAATCTTCCCCGGCTAGTTCGGCAAGATTGCCATTCGTCGGCCAACTTTGCCCAGCACTTCCAGGGCCTGCTCCAACTGTTCTTTAGTGTGCGTCGCGGTCATGATCGTACGGATGCGGGCTTTGCCTTCGGGTACCGTCGGAAAGGCGATGCCGGTGCCGAGCACGCCTTCTTTGAACAGTTCGCGGGAGAAGTCCATGGTGAGTTTGCCGTCGCCGACGATGATGGGCGTGATCGGGGTCTCGCTGGCAGGCGTGGTCCGGCCGCCGATATCGAAGCCCAGCAGGGCGAGTTCTTTTTTCCAGAAGCGGGTGTTCTGCCAGAGGCTTTCCATGCGCTCGGGTTCGCTTTCGAGAACCTCGAAGGCGGCGATGCAGGTCGCCGCCACCGACGGAGGATGCGAAGTGGAAAACAAAAATGGTCGTGCCCGATGATAGAGAAAATCGATGAGTTCGCGCGGGCCGCAGACGTAGCCACCGAGCGCGCCGATCGCTTTCGATAACGTTCCCACCTGAATGTCGACGCGGCCGTGCATCTTGAAATGATCGACTGTCCCGCAGCCGTGGCGGCCGAGCACGCCGGAGGCGTGGGCATCATCGACCATCATGATTGCGCCGTATTTCTCGGCAAGATCGCAGAGCGCGGGCAGCGGGGCGATGTCGCCATCCATGGAGAAGACGCCGTCGGTGATCAACAGTTTCTTCCCCGGCTCATTTTTGACGCGCGCAAGTTTTTCGTCGGCTTGGGAAATATTCTTGTGTTCAAAAACCAAAATTTTCGCTTTCGACAAGCGGGCCCCGTCGATGATCGACGCATGGTTCAGCGCATCGGAGATGATGAAATCGTCCTGGCCGAGAATCGCCGACACGGTGCCGGCATTGGCCGCGAAACCTGATTGAAAAACCACGCAGGCCGCGACATTTTTGAAGCGCGCGATTTTTTCTTCCAGCTCCATGTGAATCTTCATGGTGCCGGCGATGGTGCGCACCGCGCCCGATCCGACCCCATATGTGCGTGTGGCGGCGAGCGCGGCTTCGCGCAGCTTAGGATGCGTGGTCAGACCCAAGTAATTGTTCGAGGCGAGATTGATGACCTTCTTGCCATCGAACGTGCACACCGGCGCCTGCTCGTCTGCGAGAACGCGCAGCTTGAAATGCGTGCCCTTCGCCTTGAGGTCGTTGAGCTGATCCGTGAGATAAGAAAGCGGGTTGGTGCGGGGTGCAGTGGTCATGGACATACCGAATGTATTCTATCGTGCGCTCCCGCACGCCGCTTTTGCGGCTATCTTAAGGATCTCTGCG
>JASHRB010000046.1 GCA_030037575.1 Candidatus Sulfotelmatobacter sp.
GGGGGGCGTGGCAGCGGCGCGGCCGCGCATCCGCCAGGCATAAATGCTCATGCCGAGTGCCGCAGCAAGCATGACCGAAGCCGCAATGTAAAAATGCCGAGGAATCATTTTTGTGCGATTAAGGCGCCGCCTCGAGTTGAGCGCGGATATCGACCACTCCGTTGGCAATGGCCCCGGCAACGAGCTGCTGGTAATCGGGCGCCGTCAGCGCGGAGAGATCAGCTCCGGGCGGCGCCACTTCGACGGCGATCGCCGCAGTCTCGACATTATTCAAAGGCCGCAGCGGTGCGCTAAGCGTTCTTACTGAAACTTGTACCCGCTTGAGTTCCGCGGCGACACTGGCCGCCGTTGCCTGGCTTAGCGGAATCGAAGACGACTGCGCCGTAGTCCAGTCAAGAAACGGTCCGCGATCCTCGTCAGAGCCAACGGGAAGCACCGCCGTGTAGAGGCGAACGCCATGGCCGTTCGAAGCTGCATGGAAAGCGATGTAAACCGCGGCGTGCGTGCTGTTGGCGTAAAAAGCGCGGTCGTCGAGTGAAAGGTTGGCGTCGGAATCGCGAAGCATGAGCGTAGAAATGCCGCGACTTTCCAAATCCTGTTTGAGTTGGCGAGCGAATTGAACGGTGATGTCCTTCTCGGCGAGCGTGGGACCAAGAGCTTCGCCACGATCCTGGCCGCCGTGGCTTGCGTCCACGACCGCGAAATAACGGCGGGGAATGGAGGGTTGGGCTGCCTGCCCCGGTGCGGGCGGATTTGGGTTCTGAGTAACCGGATTCTTTGCCGGCGAAGTCATCAGCGGGGAGCTGGGCAGCGGTGCCTTCTCCGCGACCTGAGACTTTGCCGGAGACAGCGTAATGGTTCGCCCATCGGGGCTGAAGCTGGCGATCAGTGGAATGCTGGTGGTCACGGCAATTTCGGCGGCCCCGTCGCTCTCTGAATAGTCGGCGGAAGAAATGATTTTGCTGTTAAAGGTGAGCATTGGCGAGGCGGGAGCAGTGATGGGCTCACGCCGAAAAGTTAACCGGACTTTGCCCGGCTCGGTGGCCACGGTCGGGTTGACGGGCGCGGTGAAGTGAAACACCAGGCGCGAAGGATCGTTGGAAGAAACCGAAGCGGTGAAATGAGTGGCGATGTTGCCGATGAAAAGACGGCCCGACTCTTCCCGAAGAGTTGCCGGTCCGCCGAGAAAACGCGGCAAGAGGGAATTGAGGCAATCAAGGGGAATGAGGCCGCGTCCGTTTTCGAGAAGAAATTTTCCGGTTAACTCGGCGTCGCGGCCCTGGATGCGGGCATGGGGCTTGCCGGCGACAAATTCGCCGAGAACGCTGTTGTAATGAATGCGCCAGCGTGGCGGATCGGAGCGCACGCTGACATTTCCCAGCGGATCGAGCAGCTCGAGCAGATCGATGTATTCGCGATATTCGTGCTGCACGATCGGGACGGAATAGTTCGCCGCAGTGGAAAAAACAGAGAGATGTTTCTCGGGAGCGGCGGCCGAAAGTGCAAGCACAGAGATGAATAGCAGGACAATCGCCGACCCTTGCTTCCAGAACGTGCGCCCATGGGCCGGTTTTTCCTTAGTCGAGCGCATACATGGTCAACCCGCTCAAAAGCTTGGGATAGAAATCGGTTGATTTCTGCGGCATGACTTCGCCGGCGAAGGCCACATCGCGCACCTGTCGAACGCGACAGGGATTCATGAGAAAGGTGATATTGGCGCGGCCTTCCCGAACCTGCGCCAAGGCTTCGCCCGCATCGCGAATGTAGGAAAGATTTTGCTGATCGCGAATGGACTCTTCGGAAAGATGCAAGACCTTCTCGAGCAAGCATTTGTGAAGCTGTACGACATCGAGAGATTGCTGGCGCACCGATAAGCCAGCGAAGACTTCGGGCGCGGCATGGGGATTCGGATGGTGCAGAAGGAAAGCGCGATTCGCCGAAACCGCGAGAATAGAGGTCCCTGCGCGGCCGGATTCGCGAAGCATGGAGGCTGCGCGGTTGGCATCCAGGGCAGCGTCGATTTCGTCAACGTCGAAGAACGAGTGAGCGGCCGCGGGGAAGTCTGTTTCCGAGAACGATCCTAGACTATGAACTACCCGGTGGGTTGGAAGAATGCACAAGGCGGGGCTGTTCATGTTGACAAAGGTCATCATGACGCAATCCGACGGGGAAGGATTGTTCTGCCATGTCGCCGCGGACTTGCCGCGTTGCTCATTGCGGTACGCCAGCGCGGTTTCGTAGCGGTGATGACCATCGGCAATGATGAGCTGCTTATCTTTCATTGCGTCGCGAACTGAGTCGATTACGCCGGTATCGGAGATCTGCCAGACACAATGTCTCACACCATATTCATCTCTGAGGTCAACGTCTGGATTCGCCTTCGGCGCGAGTAGCGACTCGATCTCGCCGGAGTCTTGGTAGAGCATGAAAAGCTGGCCGAAATGCGCGCGCGTAGCCCGGAGTAGATTCAGGCGGTCTGCCTTGGGTTTGGCAAGGGTCTGTTCGTGGCGAAAGACGACACCGGCAGAGTAATCTTCGATCCGGCCCAGCGCGATAAAACCGCGGCGCTCCAACTTGCCCGTTGACCCCGGCGACGTGAAGCGCTGCGAATAAAGGTAAAGGGACGGCGCCGAATCCTGGCGCAGGACACCGGTTTCGCGCCACTCTCGCAAGCAGCCGGCGGCCCGAGAATAGACATTGTTTCGCTCATTGTCAGTGGGCTCGCTGCGGCCAAGAATAATGCGGACAAGATTATACGGACTGGCGGCGTAGTACCGCTCCTGCATGGCGGGCGTGATTTTGTCGTAAGGCTGGGTTACCACGTCCGCAAGCGAGACACGGCGAACGTCGTAACGCAGCGCGTGGAACGGTTGAAGGTGAGCCATTGGAACCCTTGATTGTAGCAACTTGGTGTGCGTCCACCCCCAAGTTGAACCGCAAATGAGAAAAGCTTTGCGCACTTTTCTAATTTTGGCTCTTGTCTCCAACATTTGACATGAAAGCCGCATCCATTTCTTGAAAGCTGTGATACTATCGCGGCCATTGAGGTGCTTATGGCCCTCCTTGATTGGTTCCTGGTTTCAAGCCTCAAGGCCTCGGTTCGGAATGTCCCCCCGGTTCGATCCTCGATCTCGCCTGGCCGGCCTCGCGCGGTTTTCTGGATAACCGTTTTTGGGTTGCTGGTCCTGGTTGCTCTGCCGCACTCGTTCGCTCAAACCACGGTTGATGAAGTCCACATTGTTCCGCGCGAAACAACCGAAGCCAAGCCGCCGGATGTCGACAAGAATCTGCTGGCTTCGGCGCACATTCGGCCGCTAAAGGTCGACGTAGATCTGGTGCTGGTGCCGGTGACAATTACCGATCCCATGAACCGCCTGGTTACGGGACTCGACAAAGACAATTTTGAGCTTTACGAAGGCAGCTCCAAGGAGGACATCAGGACCTTCTCCAGCGAGGATGCGCCGGTTTCACTGGGGGTGATTTTCGATTCCAGCGGAAGCATGGCCAGCAAAATGGAGCGGGCAAAAGATGCGGTGGTGGAGTTTTTCAAGACGGCAAATCCGCAAGACGAATTCTTCATGATCACGTTCTCCGACGAACCGGAGCTGGTAAGCGATTTCACGAGTTCGGTCGATGACATCCAGAGCAAGCTGGTGTTCGCCGTTCCGCAAAAACGCACCGCCTTACTCGACGCGATCTACATGGGCATCAGCAAAATGCGGGAGGCGAAGTACCCGAAGAAAGCGCTGCTCATTATCTCCGACGGGGGCGATAATCACAGCCGCTACACCGAGGGCGAGATCAAGTCGATGGTGAAGGAAGCGGATGTGATGATCTACGCCATTGGCATTTATGATCGCTACTTCCCGACAGAGGAGGAGCGATTGGGACCGGCGCTTCTGGGCGAGATCACAGAGTTGACCGGCGGGCGAGCGTTTACCGTCGACAATCCAAACGATCTGGCGGACGTGGCGACAAAAATCGGAGTCGAACTGCGCAAT
>JASHRB010000644.1 GCA_030037575.1 Candidatus Sulfotelmatobacter sp.
AGGCGAAGCCCAGCAGGCCATCGTAGAGTTGCAACGCCAGATTGGCTACCCGCTCGGAGTGGGGGAAATCAGGATCAAGCGCGCTCCCCCAAAGTTTCATGCGCCGGAGTGCGAGCGCACGAATCTGCTTGCCCTGGGGCAGCGCAGCTCGCCAAACATTCCAAAAAGAATCCGGGCCGACCATTTTTTGCCGATAACGTTCGATGCGTTCTGTTCGCTCGGCCACAATCCGGTCATGCCAAATCTTGCGTGGTTCCGCATCTGGAAAAACGTGCAAGGTTACAGCAGTTGACCAAAGCACGTCGAGATCATGCACTTCGCCGAGCAGGTCCTGCATCTCCTTTAAGTCATTGCTCCAAGCCTTATGTTCGGCGGGAAGAAAGTTCTCGACTATATAGCGAAAGCGCTTGATGCCGATGCGCAGAGCGTGGAGGGCGGCCTGCGATCGGTTGCGCAGGGCGCGGTCGTGCAGTCCGCGGGCCGCCATCCAGCGCTCCAGAGCGACATGCTTGAACAATGTGCTCCCCGCACGGAATCGCGCGGCGCGGGCCGGAAGCGACTTCGTCCACTGCCGCCATTGCTTGCGGTCGAAGTCATCAAGCGCGACTTTAGCTTCGTGCTTCTGTCCCTGTTCGCGCTGAAGAAGAATCCCGCGCAAGGTCTCTGCCGGACTGGCAGCAGCGTGTCGGTTGGCAAGCGGAAGGTCGGCTGCATGTTCGAGCCCGGGGCGATCACTCACGGCGGAAGCGGCCGCTTTTTCATGCGATTCCTTCGCGGGGTCCAGCTTTTCCACCCATGCTTCCATGACCTGGATGTCGCGCAGATCGCCCAAGCGCTGAAAAAGCCGTTTTCCGGCCTTTTTCATCGCCTTCCAACCCGGGTCGGGATCCAGCGCTCTCATTCCGTCGGCCAGAGACCGGCAGCGGCGCAGTGCCACGCGCAGATCATGAACCGGATCGGGGCCGAAGTCGGCAGCAACTTTGTCGCACTCCTCGATGACACGCAGCATCCAGTAACGAAGGCCGACGGTTCGGGCGCGATGCGACTTGTGGGTAGGCGAAGACACAACGGGTTTAATCACAAAGTAACCAAATTTATCACCGCTTTCGAGAGTTGCAAAACCCCCCGGGCGGGCCGGCCGTCGTTTCCCTTAGTTGGTTGGGCGCAGGCGGTTTCGCCAAACCCGCTTAAGGCCCGACGGTTCAATTACCTCCGTAACATGCCAGGGCTTACCTATTGGATTTAACCTTCTCTCGGGGAGCCAGAGCTCGGGAAGGGTGTTTTATCGACAACGCAGCCACATTTCATACCAACCGCGCGGCCTCGGCGCGTGCTTTTGTTCACAGCCTGAACATCCTTATTAAGTATGCGCGCATGTACGGCTATGACCACAAGCGCACCGAAGCACAGTTCGAGATTACCTGGAACGAGTTGCAAGAAGGCCTGCCGGCGGCGGGCGAAGGCGGCTTTCTGCTGGGAGTCTCCGACGGCAAGTTGCTGCTCGATGGAGTCCCGCTTGACACCGGCCAGGTGGAACGGAGTTTTGGCCAGCTCTTGACCACGGCCGGTCTGGCCAGCCTGCATTTTTCCAAAGACGTCACCATCGAGGATTTTACGCGCCTGGTGCGGGCATTCACGCTGGCCGGCTCGAAGGCGCAGGATGTTTCCAAACAGATCAAAGAAGCCCTGAACAGCGGTAGCCGGAAGAGCACGATCAAGATCAACGAAGTAAAATTTGTGGCGGCTGATCCGCTCACCGGCGACATCAGCGTGGCCGCGCAGATTGCCGCGCAGACATTGGGTCCGGAATTCAAGCAATGGCTCAATGATCCGGAAAAATTGTTACAACTGATTGCCGCGGCCGAGGGCGCAAACTCCGGCGGCGGGGGCCAAGCCCAGCCCGGCGTGGTCGTGCCCTTCGGAAGCGTACCCAACGCTGCCCTGCAAGCGGGCTCCGCCGGCGCCGGTGCCGCCCTGGGCACGGCGTGGGATGGCGGCGTTTTGCCGCTGCAGGAAGCGGAAGTGGTGCAGGCTATTCGCCTGCTCACGAAGTTCGGCCAAGCGCAGGGCGATCCCAGCATTCGGCCCGAAGATCTGCAAAAAGATCTCGGGGAAACCGATCCCAACACTCGCCTGAACCTGCAGCAACTGCTGGGAAGCCTGGCGGCCAAAGCAACGGCCGAGCAGGAAGAAGACACGCCCCTGCTCATGAAAGCCGCCGAACACATGGCGATCCGCTTTGCACTCGACCGTTATTCGAAGGGCGAGGTCAAAGTGAATGCGGTCCACCAGATGATGGAGCATATGAGCCGGCAAATGGACTCGTTGCGCCAGATTCTGAAGATTCAGGAAGAGAAAATGAATAAGGCCGGCATTCTGGTCGAGTCTCATGCCGATATTCTCGACCGGATGTTTTGGGCCGAAGTACCGGAGTCGGGCATGAAGACGGTTCTGCTCTCGAATGAAGCTCCATGCGTGCCGCCGCGCAATTTGCGCCAGTTTGTAGAAGTGTTGCTCGATCGCGATGATCAGCAAACCTCGGCAGAGATTCTGAATAATTATTCGGCCTGTCTTTCGAGCAAGGACTCGGAGCCGCGCCGCAAAACTGCCATTGGCTTGAGCCAGCTCGCCGACCTTTATGCGCGGCTGGGCGGTGACGCGATGGCGGGAGCGCTTCGCAAAGTCACCGCGCAAATTTGCGTGGAAAAAGATCCGGAACTGCAAAGCCTGCTCAGCGCCGCTTTTGTTCGCCTCAGCCAGGAGGCTAGCGAAGCCAAAAACTATCAAGCCGTCAATGAAGTGTGCGCCGGGATGGAAACGCTGATGCAGCAGCGGCCAGTAATGGTGAACGATCTGCGGCCGCGCGTGGGCGTGGAAA
>JASHRB010000047.1 GCA_030037575.1 Candidatus Sulfotelmatobacter sp.
CCGTGCGTGAGTTGGATTCGCGGTTGAAGCGTAATACTGGAATGGCGTGTGATGGGGCACGTAGTCCGTCTGTGTGCCCACAATCGCCGAGGTCGACGAGCGATCGCACTGAGTGGTGCCATTCGGATTCACGATGTTGAGGTTGAACCCTCCGGCAAACCATCCCCAGGTGACGCCCGCCGCGTTGAGCAGGTCACCAATGTTGGTCCCACCCATTTGTGCCGTGCTGCTGCCCGAGCAAACGTCGCCATAGGGATCAGGGTCGCCAATCACTGTGTATCCGCCGTTGCCGTCGCCGATAAAGCTGCCGGTGCCGCCGGTGTAGTTTACGACGCCGTTGGTTTGTCCCGAGATCAGGTTGAGCGCGCCCACGGTAGAGGGACCGAAGTCGCTGCTGTAAGAGTTATCGTTCAGGGCGAAGTGCTGGGCATAATTCCACATCGCCGTGACGGTATTTCCGTCGAAGTAGCCCATGACCTGGCCATTCGTGAGCACCACCGCCGGAGGAGCGTTGGGGGGCGGTCCGGCGCTGCCGGTATTCAACGGAAACAGATCCATCGCACCGCCGTCGAAGGCCATCTGTTCGGCCGTGTAGCCGTGGTTCATATCCTGGGTGTTCGCTTGTGAGCGATCGAAGCGGAAAGGATTGGCTGCACCGTTACTGTTGAGAGGATTAAGGTTGGGATTGTTGTTCAACAGGGCGTTGCTCAGACCGTTGACGCTGGGAGTATTGGGAAGCGCATAGAACGGCGGCTCTCCCGGCGGATTCAGGGCGTTTGGGTAAACACCGAAGTAGTGATCGAAGGAGCGGTTTTCGCCGAAAATGATCACAATGTGCTGGATCGGTGTCGCGGTTTTGGCGGTAGTGGTTTTACTGTTGGCGGTTGTGCCATTGGCGGCGCTGGCGGCCGGCGCAATTGCCGGCGCGGCAACCATGATGGCAACCAGGTATAGAGCCCACACTTGACGCATGGTTTTTTCCTTTCCCCCCTGCTGGGCGGGTGAAAATTCTTTTTTGCGGCGGGGTAATAGTAAGCGCGTCGTGTTACGGCAGAATTAAAACTGAGGATGATCGTGATTCATTCATCCGGCCGCACTCGGTTCTCGCGCATTTTGTAATGCGCTGTTAACAGAAGCTGCGGCTCGCGGCGAGAAAAACGCCCGGCCACCGGCGCGTTAAAGCCAGATGAACAGAGTGTCAACTAATGCAAAGAATTGTGGCGCGGTGGGCGCAGGCACAGCGCACGCCTGACGGCTTCGGGTCGCAGATTTCTACTCCCGCATTTCTACGCCTTGATGTGGCAGCTCGCCAGCCCGCGCTTCTCCAGATACTGCTGGTGGTAATCCTCGGCGGGATAGAACGTCACCGCAGGAACAATCTGCGTCACGATGGGCTTTGAGTAGCGATGCGCTTTGGCGAGCGCTTCTTTTGAGGCCTGGGCCGCGGCTTGTTGCGCGGAGTTGTGAAAGAAAATCGCCGAGCGGTACTGGGTTCCCCAATCGGGGCCTTGCCGATTCAGCTGTGTGGGATCGTGGTTCTCCCAGAAAACTTTGAGCAAATCCGTATACTTGATCTTCGCCGGATCGTAATCGACTTCGACGGCCTCCGCGTGCCCGGTCGCGTCCGTACAAACTTCTTTATAAGTGGGGTTGTCGCTTTTTCCCCCAGTGTAACCGACCCGCGTGGAAACAACTCCCGGCAACTGCCGGAACACAACTTCGACACCCCAGAAGCATCCTGCGGCAAAGGTAGCCTTTTCCATTCCCCGCGCTCCTTGCTCTCCCCTCCAAGGTACCACAGGAAGTGACGCAGAACCGACGGGGAAGGCACGCGAAATTCACCTTTCGCGCTCTTTGCGGGCCTGTACCCTTCGGGCAATTGACGCTTCTAAACAGTTCAGGGTAAAGTTCGGCAAGGTGGTTGCCCGAGCGTGCCCAGGAGAAGTGAGTGGGATTCAAAGCCAGCCGCGCCAGGAGTCTGCCAAATTTCGCCGCCGTGTTGCTTTTGGCGCTCTGTGGGGCGCAAGGGGTATTCGCTCAGGCTACGCCGATTTTTGCCGGTTTTGCTCCACAGCAACGTGTCGGTTACGGCGCGGGCGACCAGTGGGAACCGGCGATGGCCGCCGACCGTCGCGGCCACGTCTATATCCTGTTTCCGCAGTACGGGCCGGTAAACGGCTGCCGGCGTTGCTCGATTCCGACCATGGCGCTGCTGGTCAGTGATGACAACGGGCTGTCCTGGCGTGGCCCGCAGCCGCTGCTGGTTTCTTCAACCGGGCAATTCGATCCCCAGATTGTGGTTGATCCGGTCGACAAGCAGACGGTTTATGCGTCCTGGCTGCAAAATAACAGACATGATGTGGGGGTGGCGCGATCCGAGGATTTTGGACGCACCTGGTCTTTCTCCGTGGCCGACCACTTGCCCGACGATGCCGACAAGCCCTCCTTGGCCGTGCATGGCGCCAATGTCTATGTCGGATTCAACCACGAGCAGTTTTTTCTAGTTGCCGTTTCCCATGACTACGCCCAAACGTTTTCTATCGCGCCAGTGAACCCGAATGCTGAAGCGGGATGGTCGCTCGCCGGCGGAGCGACGGTCGATCCGAGCGGGGCGGTTTACTTTTCATGGACGGCCTATGCGCGCCAGCACGCCGGCGTCCGTCCGGTGAGTCTCAACGTGAGCCACTCGTCCGACGGGGGGCGCACATGGAGCACTGTCTTGCTGGATTCATCAAGCCTGCCGCCCGACTGTGCCGTGGAAGAGTGCGAAGCGGAGTTTCTGGGAGCACAGGCCGCACTGGCGTCGGATGCCGCGGGAACCATTTACGCGTTATGGAATGTGGGCCTGGAGCGCGGCGGCCCGGAGCGTATCTATTTTTCCTCTTCGACCACGGGGGCTGCGAGCTGGTCGGCCAAGTCCGATGTCTCGATGGCGAACGACCAAGTGGAGCACTGCTTTCCGGCCATCA
>JASHRB010000645.1 GCA_030037575.1 Candidatus Sulfotelmatobacter sp.
GCCCCACGTGATCGTGGAATCGAACAGCGTGTTGAAATTTCTGCGCCCCGATTTGTATCTGACGGTCCTCGATCCCGGCACGGAAGACTTCAAGAATTCGGCGCGCGAATTTCTTGACCGCGCCCACGCCGTGATCCTTCACCACCACGCGAAGCTGGCGGGCGCACAATGGCAAAGCGTTTCCCTCAAGCCATTGCGCGGACGCCCCGTGTTTGGCATCTCACCTCCGCCCTATGTAACGCCGCAAATTATCCAGTTCGTGCGTGAGCGTTTGGGTGAAGCGGCGGCAAATCCGAAACTGGCAAGCCAGCATTGACCAGTCGCCACTGAGAACTGGCCACTGCCTTTTGCTATCCTTCTGGGTGCGGCAAATTCACTCGAGCGCCTGGCTGCTGATTTTTCTGTCTTCGGTTTTGCAGGTGCTCATTTTTCCCCTCCCGGGCGTTTATCTTCTGTCGTGGCTGGCCTTCGCTCCGCTGCTCATCGCCCTACTGCACGCCCGACCGGCGGGCGTGCTCGAAATCAATGGTTCCACGAATCTTGAAGCTGCCAGGCCGGGCCAGGCGTTTCTGCTGGCCTACGTCTGCGGAATCCTGTGGTACGCGGAAACCTGCTATTGGATTTACCACACCATGCGCCAATACGGCGGCCTGACTGCGCCTCTGGCCGGGGTGGCGTTGGTGCTTTTCTGTCTTTATCTCGGCCTTTATCACGGCTGCTTCGGGTTGTTGCTGAGTCTATGCGTCGCCGCGGGGCGCGACTATCGGCGGGCTCTGGTGGCGGCGCCGTTTCTCTGGGTCGCGGTCGAATTCGCCCGTGAACGCATCACCGGCTTTCCCTGGAACCTGCTGGGCACGGCGCAAGTGGATAATCTTTCTCTTACGCGCATCACCACGCTCACCGGTGTCTTCGGCGTTTCCTTCGAAATCATGCTGGTCAACGTGGCCGTGGCCGCGGCGTTTCTCGTGCCCAAGAAAAAGCGCACCCCCCTGCTGGCGGCCTCACTGGCGGCGGCGGCCGTGTTGCAGGCGGGAAGCCTGGTGGATGCTCCGGCATTACCCGCTAATCACACCGCGCTGCTGCTACAGGAAAACATTCCCGTCGATGAAAACTGGACCCGCCCGACCTTTGTGCAAACCCTGAATAGCCTGAGCGAGGTAGCTCTGCAAAGCGCCGGAGCAAACCCTTCAGCGGCGGGGGGGCCGCAGCCCGCCAAAGTCGATCTCATCGTCTGGCCGGAGTCGCCCGCTCCCTTCTACGCGAACGATCCCTTGTTTCGCGAAACCATTGGCCGAGTTGCCCGGCAATCGGATGCGTGGCTGGTGACTGGAGCCATCGGAAATGTGGCTGCCGGCGCATCCCCTTCGAAGGTGTTCAATTCAGCTGCGCTGATCAGTCCGGATGGACGTTGGCAGGCGCGCTATGACAAGGTTCACCTGGTGCCCTTTGGCGAATATCTGCCATTTCCCAAACTCTTCGCCTTCGCTGGAGGACTCACCAAAGAAGTGGGCGAATTCGAAGCCGGCACCTCGCGCGCGCCGCTCGACGCCGACCGCACCAAACTCGGAGTTTTCATCTGCTACGAATCGGTTTTTCCGAGCGAGGTGCGGCAGTTTGCCGATCAAGGCGCGCAGCTCTTGGTGAATCTATCGAACGACGGCTGGTATGGCGACAGCGGCGCCTACGCGCAGCACCTCAACCAAACTCGCATGCGCGCCATCGAAAACGACCGGTGGCTGCTGAGCGCGACCAACACGGGCGTGACCGCGTCGATCGATCCCTACGGCCGCATCGTGGCGCGGCTGCCGCGCCAGCAGCGCGCGGCTCTGATTGCGCCCTATTCCCTCACCTCGGTAACCACGTTCTACACGCGCCACGGCGACTGGTTCGCGTGGCTGTGTGCGATAATTTCAGCAGCGGCGCTCGGCGCGCCCCTCTTACCCCGCAAGCGGGCAGAAGCTTCCCCATGAATTTAGAGTTGGAACAGGAATACGGGTTGCTGAGCAAAAAAGTGACCGAGCTCCGGGAGTATCTTTGACGCGGGAAAACTCCGCCCGCAACTAGCTGAAATCGAAAAACAAGCCTCCGATCCGAACCTGTGGTCGAATCCCCAGCGTTCGCAGCAGGTGATGCGCGAGAAAAAGCGCCTCGAGCACTTGCTCGCGACGGATGCCGACCTCATGCGCCGCAGCGACGATATTGCCGCTTATATCGAGCTCGGGAAAGAAGGCGAAAATGTCGACGCCGATCTCGAGCGCGAAGTTTCCTCCTTGCGCCAAACGGTGGACCGGCTCGAAACCGAAACCTTGCTTTCCGGCGAAAATGATCCTCTCCCTGCAATCGTGACCATTCATCCCGGCGCGGGGGGAACAGAATCGCAAGACTGGGCGGAGATGCTTCTGCGCATGTATTTGCGCTGGGCCGAGCGCCAAGGGTTCGAAACGATTCTCTACGACTATCAGCCCGGCGAAGAAGCCGGATTGAAATCCGCCACCTTCGCCGTGAACGGCGAATATGCCTTCGGCTTGTTGAGCAGCGAAATCGGCGTACACCGCTTGGTGCGCATTTCTCCTTTTGATCAGGCCAAGCGGCGTCACACTTCGTTTGCCAGTGTTTTTGTCTCACCGGAGATCGACGAGAGCATCGATATCATAATCAAGCCGGAAGAGATTCGCGTCGATACTTATCGTTCCAGCGGCAAAGGCGGACAGCACGTCAACACGACGGACTCTGCGGTGCGGATCACGCACATTCCAACCGGCCTGGTCGCGAGCTGCCAGAACGAACGCTCGCAACACAAGAATCGTGAGCGCGCCATGAGCATGTTGCGATCGAAGCTCTACGAATTTGAAATGGAAAAGAAGCGCGCCGCCACAAAGAAAATCGAAGACTCGAAGCTGGACAGCGACTTCGGCTCGCAGATTCGCTCCTACGTATTGCAACCCTATCGGCTGATTAAAGACCACCGCACGAAAGCCGAAGTGGGAGATGTAGACCGCGTTCTCGACGGCGACTTGCAGCCGTTTATCCGCGCTTACCTGCGGGCGCGGCGGGGAGAGAAACAAGCGTGAGCACGCGGCCGGCGAAAGAGTCCGCCGGGGAGCGGAAGCCGATCAAGCTGGGCCGGCGTTTCCGCCGCGCGTTTCTCTTCGCGGCCGAAAAGCACGCCAAGCAAGCCCGCAAAGCTTCGACCATCCCCTACCTCGCGCACCTGATGGGGGTTTCTTCTCTGGTGCTCGAATTCGGGGGGGATGAAGACATGGCCGTCGCCGCCCTGCTGCACGATGTGGTCGAAGATTGCGGCGGCAAGCCCATGCTGGCCCAGGTTCGCCGGCGATTCGGCAGCCGCGTCGCCAGGATGGTCGAGGGCTGCACCGATTCCTATGTCATCCCCAAGCTGCCCTGGCGCGAGCGCAAGGAAAGTTACATTCGGCACTTGAAGAATGCCGACGCGGAAACGAGACTGGTCTCAGCCGCTGACAAGCTGAATAACATCCGCTCCATTCTGGCCGACCATCGCGCGGACGGCGAGGCAGTCTGGGAGCGATTTAATGGGGGGCGTGAAGGCACGCTCTGGTACTACCGTACGCTGCTCGAAGAATTCTTGCGGCAACCGAACCGTCTGGTGAAAGAGTTCGAAATCGAAGTAAGCGAACTGGAACAATGCGCGAGTTCCCCCGGGCAAGCCCAAGGGAGATGAATCGATGCCGCGTACGATTGATTTAATCCGCGCCGCCAAGCTGCCATCGAACCTGATGCAGTTTGCGGCGAAGGGCGCGCTTTCCGTCCCGCCCCACGAGAACCTCGAAATACTGGTTCATCTTGCCAAGCACAATAAAGCGTTTGGCGATCTCGCCCGCATGACGCTCGCGGGGTGGGACGAGAAAATTTCGCTGGCCGCGGCTTCGAACCCGAAAACTTCGCGCGAGGTACTGGAATACTTTATTTCTCCCGAGAACCTTCGGCCCAAGCTGGTTCCGGCGCTGCTGGAAAATCCCTCGGTGCAGGAATCTTGGTTGGTCAAATTCGCGCTCGCGGCGTCGCCGGAGTCGATTGAGGTGATGCTGCAGAGTAGGCGCGTGCAGGCCTCGCCGGCAACTTTGAGTTCGCTGCAATCGAATCCTTACCTGAAGCCTGAGGAAGCGAAAACCGTTGCCAAGCTCACGGCGTCGGGACCGCCGCACCC
>JASHRB010000646.1 GCA_030037575.1 Candidatus Sulfotelmatobacter sp.
GGCACAGCCAGCCGCAACAGCTTGTGGCTCACAAATTCGAAGCGGACCGGATTCTTCCGGCTCAGGAGCCAAGGCGCCAGCTGAACCAGTTGATAATTGCCGCTCAACGTCCGAACCTTGCGTCCAAACTCGCGTTCCGCGCCGAGGTCCGGACTATCCCAGGCGCACGCCCGCTTTTCAAAAATCACCCGCTTGCCTTGCCGAACCACCTGCATGGGAATGTAAACGTCGTCGAGAATGGTCCCCTCGGGTAGCGTCGGAAGCAGTTCGCGCCGCACCGCATAGATCGCACCGGTTGCGCCGACAGCGGAGCCCGATTGCGACTCCAGTTCCCGAATCATCTTCTCGATCCTCCAGTACTCTCCCATGCCGCGATCGGCCTCACCCGATCCCAAGTCGCCCAGCATTAACGCCCCGCTCACGCAACCCACTTGCGGGTCGGCGAAGTTTTCCATCAACAAGCGTATGGCGCCGGGCTCGATTTTCTGGCGAACGTCCGTAAAGACGACGATTTCGCCGGAGGCCAGTGCGATGGCATCATTCAATCCGCTGGCTTTTCCGCGTGCCAGTTGGTTCATGAGCACCTGGAATCGCGGGTCGGACGAATACTCGCGCAGAATCCAATCGGTTCGATCCGTAGATCCGTCGGAGACGACGACAATCTGGCAGCGTTCCCGCAGATAATCCAGCTCCCGAAGGTTTTTCAGCTTGCTTTCTAGCCAGCGTTCTTCATTGCGCACCACCATCACGATGGAAATGCGAGGCTGCTGCTGCGCCCGCAAAACTGGCCATGGTCGCAGCCTGGCCCGCGTCCACAGCCAGACCGCATAACCCACGTATGTGTAAGCAATGAGGGCGGCCGCCCCCCAGAAAACCCACTTCATTGCGCTCCCCGTCCCAGCAGCACTATCTTTATGGTCTGGAACACGATCAGCAGGTCCAGGCCGAGGGATGCATTCTTGATGTAGAAAAGATCATATTGCAGCTTTTCTCGAGCGTCGGCCAGTGTGTTTCCATACTTGTATTGCACCTGGGCCCATCCCGTGATTCCCGGCCGCACCACATGGCGCACACTGTAATACGGAATCTCCTTGCTCAGCCACTCGACAAATTCAGGCCGCTCCGGGCGCGGCCCCACGAAATGCATGTCGCCCTCTAACACGCACCACAACTGCGGAATCTCATCCAGCCGCGAAGTTCTCAGGAATTTTCCGACCCGGGTGATGCGCGGATCATCATCCGCAGCCCAGGTCGCACCCGTATCCGCTTCAGCATCCACACGCATGGTGCGGAACTTGTAGCAATAGAAAATCTTTCCGCCCCGGCCCACTCGTTGCTGGCGATAGAGCACCGGCCCGGCAGAATCCAGTTTGACTGCGAGAACAATGAAGGGAAGCAGAGGCAGGGACAATATCGACCCAGCCAGCGCAACCAGAAAATTCACCGCTCGCCGGATTAACCGAAAGGTCGTGCTGAAGCGGAAACCTTCCGCAAAAATCAGCCAGCTGGGATACAGCTGCTCGACTTCAATTCGCCCGGTGATTTTTTCGAGCCACGACGTCGCTTCTTCAACCTTCACGCTCGCAAGTCGCAGATTGAGCAATTCCGTGAGGGGAAGCGTGCCGCGGCGATCCGGCATCGCGACAATCACGCGATGGACACCATGCTTGCCCTTAGCCAGACCGAGAAGATGAGAGGCGACGCTCTCGCGCGTCAACTCACCGGTCAGGTCGCCGGTCCATCCCACCACTTCGAGACCCAGCGCGGAGCGTTCACGCAAGCCGGTCACCAGTCGTTCTGCGCGGTCCCCGGTGCCCAGCACGTAGACGCGTTCGCGCAAGAAAGGAAGTTGCCCAATCCAGGAGTAAGCCGAACGCCAGCAGAACAAAGTGAAGGTGAGGATGACGAATCCCCAAAATGCCGACCCATTTCCCGGAAGCAACCTCGGATAGCGGGTGCCCACAGCAGCAAGAGCCAGAGCGACAAGGCCGAGTACCAGCAGCAGGCGAAAAGCGTGCTCCCATTTCGCTCCCAGGCTGGAGACGTCATAGAGATCAAACCAATACGACAGCAGCACCACCGCCGTGGTGACCACCAGAATCCTCGGCGACAGATCTGACAGTACCTGCAAGTATCCTCCGTCAACATTAAGCAGGAGCC
Source organism: Candidatus Sulfotelmatobacter sp. (assembly GCA_030037575.1). Classification (GTDB taxonomy): domain Bacteria; phylum Acidobacteriota; class Terriglobia; order Terriglobales; family Acidobacteriaceae; genus Sulfotelmatobacter. The sequence continues at coordinate 2,161 of JASHRB010000646.1, forward strand.
AGCTGTCATGGTTGCGCCATAGCGTCGCCAGGAGGAAGGAGAACCAAACGATCATCGCCTCGCCCACCAGAAGTACGAGCGTGCGCAGCGGATAGTAGACTTTGAACAGCCGGATCACGATTCCCCGTTCCTAGGACTTGGATTCGGTCACCCTTACATAAGTGTCGTAGTAGTAGCGCGTGTATGGAGACGTTTCCGTATCCGTTCCGTTCAAAACCACTCCCACCAATGACTCATCGGGAAACTCTTCCCGCGCCCGGCGCGCCATGTCGATGGGGGTTGCGTTGGAGCGCACCACCATCACCACGCCGTCACATGCTTTGGCCAGGATGCTGGCGTCGGAGACCGGCACCGATGGAGGGGAGTCTATGATGATCCAATCGAAAAGCGCCTCCAGACGCTGCAGTAAAACTTTCAAACGGCCGTTAGCGACCAGTTCCGCCGCCTCGGAGATCTGATGACCGCTGGGGATAAAAAACAGGCCTTCCACGGGCCCACGTTGAATGATGGAGAACTCGTCGTTGTTGCCCCGCAGGTAATCTGACACACCCGGTGATGCGGTAGTCCCCAGCATGAGATGCAGGCGCGGCCCGCGAAGGTCGGCGTCGATCAGCATCACTCGCCGCCCCGGCTGACGTGCAAGAACCTGGGCCAGATTGGCCGCGGTGAAAGATTTACCCTCTTTTGGCAATGCGCTGGTGAGCAGGATTTTCTTAAGCGACATCTTCTCGCGCAGGTGATAAAGGCGCGAACGCAGCGTGCGAAATTCTTCGGTGCCGCGGGCGTTGTCGTCGCCATTGAAAAACAGCATGGTTTTCTCATCCGGCTTCCATTCCAGATGGGAACAGCGCGCCAGCAGGGCGTCGAGGCTGAAAGGGCCGGCAGCAGCAGGGATCGCCGCAGTGAATGCCGCGCTGGAGCTGGGCGCAGCCGCAGCCATCGCTTCCGGCAATTCTTCTGCGACGCTGGTCGCCGGCTCTCGGTCCGCCGCGGGGACAAAACCTGACTGCGCCTGACCTGCTTGCGCTGCCGCCCGTTCTTGTTCCGCCTTCTTCAGCGCCTCGTGAATTCTGCTCATAGCTCTTTCTCCGTGGGCAGGCCATCCTTTTCTTCATCGCGCAGGCGGTCGGCCAGATTCGCGAGCGATCGCAGCGTCTCTACAAGATTTAATTTTTCTTCGCCCGCAGGCGGCGCGGCGGTCATTGCGCCGGCGGCTGTGCCGTTGCCCAGATCAAAATCGCGAGCGACCGCGTCCACCACCGAAGGCCCGATGACTTTTTGCTGATCGACAAAGGCACTGACCAAGCAGTGCTCGCAGAGCAGATTGATGACGCGAGGAATGCCGTTGGCGTAACCATGGATCTTGACCAGAGACTCGAGGTCGAAAATCTGCTGGCCGTTGGAGCCGGCGATGCGCAATCTCTGCTGCACATAGGCCTGGGTTTCTTCGAGCGACAGCGGGTGAGTTTTCGCGCGTAGCGTCAATCTTTGGCGCAATTGCCGCATTTGCGGCTGCTTCAGCTTGTGTTCGAGTTCAGGCTGGCCGACGAGCACGATCTGGAGCAGCTTCTCCGTGAAGGTCTCGAGGTTGGTCAACATGCGGATCTCTTCGAGCACTTCGTCGCTCAGGTTCTGGGCTTCGTCGACGATGAGCACAGCGGTTTCGCCCTCGCGGTAGCGGTCGAGGAGCCAGTTGTAAAGCCGCAGAAGAATCTGGCTCTTGGCTCGCGAATCGCAAGGGATGCCCAAGTCCGCCATCATGTAATCGAGAAACTGCGGCGTGTTGAGTCGCGAGTTGAAAACGAAGGCGGTCGCCACCTGTTGCAGGCGGAGCCACTCCAGCAGTTTGTTGATGAGCGTAGTCTTCCCGGTTCCGACTTCGCCGGTGAGCAACACGAAGCCTTTGCGACTTCGAATGCCGTAGGTGAGGCAGGCGAGCGCCTCCTCGGTATGCCGCGTCAGAAAAAGATAGCGCGGATCAGGATTCACATTGAAGGGGTTGGCCCGTAATCCAAAAAACTCTTTGTACATAATGTTCGCCTAACGCTTTGCCTAAACTCTTGCCGGTTCCGGCTTCGCTTCCGTTGGTTTCTTCCGGTTCCAGAAATGAGCTTTGCCGTTGCCATTGCCGTTTCCCGGCTCCGCCTGCAGAACCCATGGAACCGCAACCAGAACCGGCAATTGCAGCGTGGTTTCTGCGTCTGCTTCGGTGCGAATGCACTTTTCGCGGAACTCCAGCCACATCGCCAGGCCCAATCCGAGAACCAGGCCGGCGCCCAGCCCGCCGCCGGCGAATAAGAGACGGTTGGGAAAGCTCGGGGCATCGGGCAGATCGGCCGGGTTGAGCAGCGCCATGCGCTCGCCTTCCTGGTCCTGCTCCGCCTGCGTAGCCATCTTCGAGGCGCTCTGCTTGGCCAGATCGTCCTGATAGACTTTTTGCGCATTGTCATAATCGCGCGCGAGTTCCTTGTACTGCTCCTCAATGGCGGGACTCGACGACACCCGCCCTTGATACACCGTGATTT
>JASHRB010000647.1 GCA_030037575.1 Candidatus Sulfotelmatobacter sp.
ATGCGGAGGGGCGATATCGAACTCGGCCCAACCCCAGAACATGTCACGTGGGAAAAACATCCGATCCTCGGTTTGGGTGACCGGGTCTTTGGACACTCGCTCTTGAGGAACGGGAGTTTGGGAGCTTGCACTCTGGGGCTCGATCTGAGAATTGGAAACCGGGGAAGCCTGCGCCCGAGCGAGCAATGAGATTGAAAAAATAAGCAAAAATGCGGAAAACAGCGTTTTCATCCAGCCTCCGATAGGTGTCGCGCTTGAAAGATTAGGTTCCTCCGCCTCGATGTCGCACACTTCCCTGCTCAAACTTGCGCAAAACACCGACAGGCGGGGGCAACATTGTAACCTGCCACTGCTTAGCGGCGAGCCTGCCTGATGGTCGGAGTTATCTCTCGGGACGTTGGGTGCTGCAATTCTCCATAGGCTTCAACACAAAGCAATTAAAATGTTTGTGGAAAAATGCTTCCAGAATTCATATCCAAAATTCTGATTTATTCCATTCGTAGGATTAACGCAAAACCTTTTGTGCGCGAAGGGCTTGCGGCACAAGCACCTAGGGTTTGGTTGACCGATTGCACATGTCTGACTTCAGCGAGCCCAAGCCCCCATGCCCCAGGAAGTTTCTGTCTCGTACCAAGCTGTCAAGAGCAAGGTCTACCGGTTGATCGACGCGCTGGTGATGGGCGAGAAAACGCAGGCCGACGTACAGGAGTCGATTCGCCGCTGGTGGGAGCTGATTCATCCCGCGGACCGTCCGGTTGCGCGAAAATATCTTTCGATGGTTCTGGAACGCTCCATCATGGCTATCGATTCCATTGAGGAGGGTTTGGGTGAAGCGAATGAGCAGGAAATCGTCCGCACTTCTGCCGCTAAAGCGCTGAAAATCGTGGACCGCGTGGTTAAACAGCACGCCACATTGAGCGGCTCCGCGATTTAGAACATCCCCTGTCTTTCGACCCTCTTGCTTCTCCATTAAAGATGGCTGGCCTTATACTTGCCGTGGCCTGAGCCGCGGTTTTCGTGAGACGCCCGGTCATCGGAGCGGACGGCGAGCTCCACAGCACTCATGGACTTCGATCAGCTGCAAACATTTCTTGAGGTTGCACGCCACGCATCGTTCTCACGAGCGGCGGAGAAGCGATTTCGGACGCAACCGGCGATCTCCTCGCAAATTCGCGCACTCGAAGATGAAATTGGCGCCAAGCTGTTCGATCGCTCCGGCGGCAAAGTTTGTCTCACTGTGGCCGGGAAGGCTTTTCAGAAATACGCACAGGAAACGCTTGAGGCGCGCCGGGCAATCCTGGCTACGCTTGCCGAAATGGAGCATGTGCCCAAGGGAGCAATTACAGTGGGCGCCAACGAGGGCACATGCTTGCACATTTTGCCCGAGGTTTTCGCCGATTTTAAGAAGCAATATCCGGATGTATCGGTGAACATCAAGCGCGCGGACTACGCGAAGATTCTCGAGTCTGTGACCGATAACTCGGTGGATTTTGGGGTGGTTTCGCTCCCGGTGAAAGACAACCGGCTTACGGTGGTGCTCATCCATCAAGATGAGCTGGTGATGATTGCGCCGCCGCATCATCCGCTGGGAAAAATGAAGTCGGCTCCGGTGGGAGATCTGGCGAAGTTTCCGCTGGTTCTGCCGAAAGCCGGACACACCCGCGATGCGCTCGAAGAATTGTTTCGGGAGCGCGGGTTGAAACCGAACTACAGCATGGAACTGGACTCCAGCGAACTTTTGAAGCGCTTTGTTGCAGCAGGACTGGGAGTAGGCTTTATTGCCCGCTCGAATGTGCAGGGCGACGTTCGCGCCGGTTTACTGGCCGCCATTCCCATCGCCGATGTGCAATTGCGGCGCGATCTTGCTCTGGTGTATCGGAAGGATAAAGCCATGAGCCGCGCGGCACAGGCATTCATCGAAATTGCGAAGAATCAAAAATCCAGCAGTGTCAATCAGGGCAGATCGAAGTAGATGAGGAGATTGATCGCAGGACCTGTCGCCGGCTTTCTTATGGTCGGCTTGTGGCCGGTGTTTCCCTCTGCTCAAAGCGGGTCGGTCACCGGCACGAGCCAAATGCCGCCCAGCGCCTACAAACTCATCGAGGTTAAAGTCACCGGCAGCAAGCACTTTACACCGGACCAGATTACGCGTGCCAGCGGATTGCCGGTTGGCACCCTGGCGCATCAAGAGGATTTCCAGAAAGCGGCGCGGCAGCTGGGCGAGAGTGGAGCGTTCAGCAATATCGCTTTCACGTATACCTATTCCGCCGCCGGGACAAAGCTGGAGTTTCAGGTCACGGACGCCAATAAATTTGTCCCCGTTCTCTTCGCGGATTTCGTATGGTTCAGAGAGGAAGAATTGCGGCGCCGACTGCAGGAAAGAATTCCGCTGTTCAACGGACAACTGCCGACTAGCGGACGCTTGGCCGACGAAGTTTCGAACGTGTTGCAGGCAATGCTGGTCGAAGATGCAGTTCCGGGAGAGGTGCAATATGTACGCAACGAAGACAAATCTGGAAAGCTGGAATCGATTGAATATAACGTGGCCGGAGTCAGCATCCGCATTCATCATACGGAGTTTCCCGGCGCAGGAAGCCGCGAATTGCCCTTACTGGCTGATGCCGCCGAGAAGTTGTATGGGCGCGAATACTCCCGCGCTTATATGAACAACTTTGTCGAAAAATCGGTCTTGCCGATTTTTCACGCCCAAGGATATCTGAAGGCGTCGTGCGCTCCGGCCAGTCCGAAGGTCGTCAAGGTCGCGGCTTCCGTTGTGAATGGGAACGACCAGCCGCCGACCTTCGTGGATATAACTTTTCCCGTGACTCCCGGCGTGCAGTACAAAATAAGTAGCTGGAAGTGGTCCGGAAATAAAGCCATTCCGCTCGAAGCACTGCAGGCGTTCCTCCACCTCAAGGTCGGACAAATTGCAAACACGGTGCAACTGGGGGAAGAATTGCGCAAGGTACAGCAGCTTTACGGTACGCACGGATACATTCTGGCGAGCGTCCGTGTCGAGGCGGCGTTTGATGACGCCGCTCAAACTGTCGCTTACCTCC
>JASHRB010000048.1 GCA_030037575.1 Candidatus Sulfotelmatobacter sp.
ATCCCTCCGGGTACATCAACTACGGCCGGGACGGCCGCATGATAGTGCTCATCATGGGGAGTGATCGCAAAAAACCCGCTGGGGCAGTCGCCACCCGGAGCAAGCGCAAGCGCTGCTCCGGAGCATGTTAGCGTATGCCGGCACGGACACGATCGACGCCGAAGCCAAAACGATTACCCATCATATTGACGTGCCCTAGGACCAGACTCGCACCGGCGAAGCACACGTGCGAACGTACAAGCTGGAAGGCAACCGGCTAACCCTTACAACGCAACCTTCAAGAGATCCGGCGAGTGGCAAAACGAGCGCGCGACACATTGACCGGGGAGCGGCTGAAGCAGCAGCGGATGAGAAAAGCATCCCTCCCGGGAATAGGGTTCAATTGTCTTTAATTCAGGAACTTGGATCGCCTCTTTGTCTGCCCATCCACAGAAAGGATGCCTCAGGCCGCGCGAATGCTTCACGTATTGGACAGCCCCTCAGCATGGCTGCTAGAACACAATCAACGTTCTTCGACGTTTTCAACATTCTTGAGTTAGTCAATTTTTCAATAAGTCCCGAGCCGCCGACTCTCCCTACTGCAACCGACTCCTACAAGGTCGACTTCACAGCTTCCACGGGCAAGCAAAGCATCTGGGCTACCGGCTATGGCGGAGGGGACGTCGTTTATCCCGACCGCGCTAATGAGGACAAGAAGCTACTCGTCTACAACAGCGCGCCACTACAAACCGATATCGAGATCACGGGCAGTCCAGTGCTGACTCTCGAAATAGCGTCGACGACTATTGATGGTGCCGTACACGCCTATTTGGAGGACGTTTCGCCCGAAGGCCGAGTCACCTACCTGGACGAAGGTATACTGCGGCTTATCGACCGGAAAGAAGTGGATCCGAAGTCGCTGCCTTATGTGCCTCTGGGGCCCGCACACAGCTTCTTGCGCAAAGATGCAGAACCGATGACACCCGGGCTGCCGGCGAGAATCCGGTTTTCGCTCTATCCCACATCGGTGTTGTTGAGAACAGGGCACAGCATTCGTTTGGCTCTGGCCGGGGCGGATGCGGGGGTTTTTGAGAGGTACCCGGCCGAAGCAACGCCTATCTGGACTGTGTATCGGGACAAGTCCGAGAATTCTTTTATTGATCTGCCCATCGCAACGCGGAGCGGCCGTTCCGCGATTTCGCCCAGCTCATGAACATGGTGCAGATCGTTTCTCGGCGCATCCGACCCCCATGCACTTCATCGGACAAAGTATGTTCCTTAGCTGCGTCTTAGAAGCAATCCGGACTGGCTGTAGATCGAGCTCTCAGATGGCGCTGAAAAGCCGCACGAGACTGGCGTCAAATGGGAAAATCGGGATTTCTGATTGATGAAGTCATCGCGTTGGTCGGGGCGGATGAGACGTTTGAACAGTTTGGTCTGCGTTTCGGGCGATCAGAAGCAGGTGCTTTTCACTTAGTGATTTTCTTTGCGCTACCCTTCGCGGAATAAGGCCTCCGTTTTCTCCCGCCATTCGATGTCTGATGTTTTCTGGCAACCCTGACATGGATTGTAGTCGGTTTAGACCGAAGTTCCCCTGAAATCTGAGGCCGATTTCACACCTAAGCTCTTGTCTTTAGATGAGCGTTGACTCGATTTTATTGGCTAGTAATGTACCCATGTAAGTACTTGACATGATGCCTTTATCATTGTATGGTGTCCATTTGTATAGGCCATGTACATCGATACCGTGCGGGGTCCTTCGTCCTGTCCCTTAGGAGAATGACCGTATCCGTCGTCAACGCGCCTGGGACAATGTTTCCAATCGTCCCGTCAATCGTGCGTTTTGAGAATCTGAGTTTCCATCACCTTCGTACCTGTTTGCACGGACACGACGGATTGTGCGCGTCGCGAGGACATGTTTGGGGCGATATCGCGGCGTGCTTGGATACGGCCCAGACAAGATCTCGGCGCGTTCGCGATGACCTCAAGGTTCCAAAGGGGCGACTGGGTGTTCGACGCTGCTTCTGTGGCGGCGTCAGGCCTTAACGCGTTTCCAACCAGTACGAGTCTGCAAACCTGCCAAGGCGGTGATGCGCTCATCGAGCATGTCTCCTTTGCGTTTGTAAGTCATTACGGCCTTGCCCTGTTTCACCTTAATTTGGACAAGCGAGACGCAGCTATGTCGCGGGCAAGATGCATTAGCTCGCGTCCCTTACCTGCGTCGGTGGGCACGGAACTCACCCTCGAGCTTCCAGGTCTCGCCATCAGGTTCGAGGGCTTCACCAATCCAGTGAAACGAGTCAACTGTGATTTCGGTAAAGCGCCACCGCGTGGGGGTGCCATCGGCCCGCGCGCCAATTTGCACGATTTCACCACCGACTCTCCGACCTGTCTGTCGCTCCTCGTGGCCGCTAACCGGATTGACCCACCTGATCCGCCACGCTCGTATGCTGGGATCCCAGACGCGCAAAGTCGTTCCGTACATGTGGTTGGCGTGATCTGAGCTGGAATCGCGACCGGACGGTGACGGCATAACCCAAACGTCCTGGATGGCACGGCCTTCAAGCACCCATCCGAAGTGAGCCTCAGCCCGAATCTTCTCTCGACTAAGATCAACGGCCCGGTAACGCACAACATCAAGTTCCCAGCTTCCAATGAGCCAGCCGTAAACATCTTCGGACTCAGGAACTTCCGATGATCTTGCTGGCGCAAAGAGCAACGTAACAAAGTTTGCCAGTACCTGCGTCTGTGTCAAACTCATCTTTATCTCTCCCTGTAATTTGAATCAGCTCGCCTCTGGGCCTAGCAGCGAGAGGCAGGCGGAACGATTCCGTTCAAGCGCACATAGACAAGAAGCTGACCGTAGTGCTCCGAGTTGTGCTCGATGAATGTCACCAGCATTTCCGCCATCTCTGGGCGCAGTTCTGGCTGGTTCTTTTTCAGCGCGCTCAGAGCGTCCGAGGTACTTTCTTTCAGAGCGTCGATGATCTCCTTCTTATTGGGGAATTCCTCCTTTGGCAGCTCATTCGCCGTATCGTCACCCTTTCCGCCCCGTGCGCGATCTGCTACGTACCGGTTCCAAAAAGCCACATGCCTGAACACCTCAGCAAACGTCCGAACGCCCTCGGTCGGGCGGTAGTCAAACTTGCCCTCAGGCACCTCGGCCGCAAGGTCCACGAATTTTTGCCCAACCAGCTCCCACCGACCTATCAGCTTGTCTGACACTGTGTCTGCTTGAATCGCTTTCGTGGCCATGTGATCTAATCCTCCTTGGGATAACTGCTAGCGGAATTCGTACACGGCAGTTGACTTCCCGCAGCGTTACTAGCGCGCGCGGCCGACTCCTGTTATAGCGCTTCGGGCGGAAGGCATTCTTGGCGAAAATTGCGGTCGAATTTGATTTCACTCCCGCAGATCTCGGCGGGGGGGATGTTCCGAACTTGTTAAAGTGTCCACTCGCTCAGGGCGACGGCTGGAGCGTCTCGGATGTGGTCTGCAATGCAGGACCAGGGGTCCGTCCACGGGAAGAGCAACACTCCGCTGTTTCCATTGCGATTGTCAGGGCAGGCAGCTTCCAGTATGAGTCGAACACAGGCCGGGAGCTGATGACTCCAGGATCACTGATGCTGGGTAACGCGGGGCAATATTTCCAATGCGGGCATGAGCATGGCGTGGGAGATCGCTGCATTGCGTTCGCCTACGACCCGCAATTCATTGACGATCTCGCCGCTGATGCCGGCGTGCCGAGCCCCACCGACTCTTTTCGCTCGCTTCGTGTGCCTCCCATGCGTCAACTGTCAAGCGTGATTGCGAGAGCCTGCGTCGAACTAGCGCGATCGAACGCCTCACAGCTGAACCGCGAGCAAGCACGATTTTGGGAGGAGATTGCAATCGAGCTCGCTATTCTTGCGGTTGAATTCGCGAAGGGAGCCAGCAACAACAGCAGCTCAGCAGCCAACGAGGCTCGGGTTACACGAATCATTCGCAGGATCGAAACTCATCCGTCGGGAGAACACGATCTCGCATCGCTTGCGCGAGAGGCAAGGCTCAGCCGCTACCATTTCTTGCGCGTTTTTCAGCAACTTACGGGGTTGACTCCGCACCAATATGTTTTGCGCTCTCGCTTACGACATGTGGCGACACGACTGCTGACGGAGCCGACGCAGATACTAGACATTGCATTGGATGCGGGCTTCGGCGATATCTCGAACTTCAATCATGCTTTTCATGCGGAGTTCGCCATGAGCCCGCGGGCGTACCGAGTACGTTCTCGCGAGAATTCGCTTTCACTGTGACAAGTGCCGGCTCTGGCCAGCGCCGCCTTGGGAACGCTACGCCATGAGGGCTTGAGGCGACTGCGAAACAACATATCAACAGATTACAACCATTGGTCCAGTCATGACCAAGGCTCCTGAAACAATGTTTTCAAATTTGGCTCGAAGGAGCATATGCTCAGCCCCGCTTGGCCGAGACAAAACAGTGCGAGGAGCAGATGTCTTATCTGGTGGTGAACGAGCGTCTTGTTGCCCAGTGAAACTGCTCCTTCTGATCCGGAGAGAGAGCTACTTCTTCGCGACGTGCTGATCCAGTCAGCCGATTCTAACCGATCCACAGCGCTCGGTGCGAGAAGCATCTGCTCGAAACGATCAAGACTGTGAGGCAGCCCAAGGAGATTCCTTCCATGCCGCCGAGATAGGAATATTCTTCTGTGATTTCGCTGCCGTGAGCGAACAGAGTCCGGCCGAATGGGCCAAGAACGGCGAAAACGAGGAGTACTGCGGGGAAGACTATGTTCCGACGGAACACTCTCCTGCTGCCAAAGAGCAGACAAGCCACGGGGAAAAACGAGGTAGAACATCTCCTCTATCGAAAGGGACCAGAGGATATCCCAATTGCCGGGCAAATATCCGCGATGAATCTCCAGCTCGTTAACACGGAAGGTCAAAAATCGGAAGAGGGCTTCCACCACGGATGGAGAACAGCCAAGTCGTTCCGTCAGCTCGTGTGCCTGCGACAAACTTGCCATCCGGCGAGCTAGAACGCCTCGCCGGCGCGGCAGCTCTGAGCAAAAGTTGTTTCCCATTGGGCACCCACGACACCCCAAGACAGTTTCTTGTTTTGCACCTCGAATGCGCGTTCCCGCGTTCCTGTCCTGTACCTCTCGGAATTATGGGAAATGTGGTCAGAAAAATCGCTTGGAACCGCGCGGCCACGCATTTGCCGTCGGCCGCCAAAGACGTTTCCGGTAATACTTCCTCATCATTGGGCTTTAAACTAGTTGACACACATGTGATCTTGTGATATCGTTTTGGCATGGACGGTACGAACGCCATGTCGATCCCGAAAACGTTGCAAGAAGCTATCGTTTACTTCTCCGATTCTGACCGCTGCTTTGACTATGCGAAAAAACTGCGCTGGCCTGATGGCAACGTAGTCTGTCCACGATGCGGCGCTGCGAAGAATTCTTTCATCAAAACGCGCAAGCTGTGGTTCTGCTATGCCTGCAAGAAGCAATTCACGATCAAAGTAAAAACGATCATGGAAGATTCCCCTGTCACGCTGGACAAGTGGATGACGGCGTTTTGGCTCTTGGCGAATGCGAAGAACGGTATCAGTTCGCATGAGGTAGGCCGCGCTCTCGGAGTCACGCAAACGACCGCATGGTTCATGCTGCAACGCATCCGTCTGGTTATGCAAGACAGTTTTTTCGGCTCGAAACTCGGCGGGGATGAAGGCGCTGAGGTTGAGGTAGACGAAACCTTCATCGGCGGAAAAGCGCGAAACATGCATGTCTCCGAGCGCAAGCGCCGCATCACTGGTACAG
>JASHRB010000648.1 GCA_030037575.1 Candidatus Sulfotelmatobacter sp.
CGGACCCGGAATTTCAGCTGCCCTGGTGGCGCCATCGCCAGTCCGCCAAGATTTGTCTGGGGGAATCTCTAAAGTTGATTTGGACGATGTTGGGAGGATGATACGATTTTCCCTGGCCGGATGCGGCACGAGATGGCGTGGCGGTTCGCGACTGCTTGTCCGGTTGTTGCCGAGCCCATCAGAAAAACCCCCAGTCAGATGGCTTCTGACCAGCACCTCACCATCAGCGTTTACGACAGTTTGGAGAGTCTGGAATCTTTACGCCCGGAGTGGGAAGCGCTGCTCGACGAATATCCTCTCTCAACCACGTTCTCCACGTTCGAGTGGCTCGTCCCCTGGTGGCACGCCTTTGGCGGGAACGACCGTTTGCTGCTCCTTGCCTTCCGAGATGCTTCCTCGGGGCTGGCTGGGTTGGCGCCGCTGGCCGTGACGCGCCGGCGTGTGGCCGGGTTGCCTTTTCGAGTTTTGCGGTTCCTGGGTGACGGAAGCCACGATTCAGACAACCTGGATATGCCGGTGCGTACCGGTTATGAAGACGCGTTCAGCCGCAGCCTGCTCGACTGGATGAGGCAAAACAGGAATCTCTGGGACATCTGCGAGTTAAACACACTTCCCGCCAACTCTGCGACGGGTAAGACTCTGCGGAACCAGTTGGAGCTCCGCCGCTGGGTCTGCGTCACTTCAACCCGCCCCCAAACCGTGGTGGAGCTGGCAGACACCTGGGAAGCTCACCTGAAAGGAATGTCAAGTAAGGAACGGGGCAAAATCGGGCTGCGAGCGCGGCGGCTGGAGAAAAAATACCAGGTCCAAATCCGCCGCTGTTCGGAAGAAGCGGAAATCGGCGTGATGCTGAGCTCGCTTTACCAGCTTCATGGCAAGAACTGGAATCGGAAGGGTTTGCCCGGAACCTTGCATTCCCCGGCGCGCCGGCGATTCTACAACGAGTTGGCGCCGCTGTTGTTATGGCGACGAAGACTCGAATTCTGGGTACTGGAGATCAAGGGAAAGATTGTGGCCGCGCAGTTTGGTTTGCGCCACAAGACAACAGTTTTCTCATTACAGGAAGGCTTTGACCCGGATTTCGCTTCCGACAGCGTCGGCTATGTGCTGCGCAGCCAGGTCCTGAAGCGGCTCATTGCCGAAGGGGTTCGCCGCTACGATTTTCTCGGCGGTACGGACGACTCCAAGATGCGGTGGAAAGGGAAATTGAGGTACTACCTGAATTTGCACTTTGCCCGCCCGTTTTCTCGAGGGAGTCTTTACCTGAAGCTGAAATCCACGAGCAGACAGGCGAAGGACTGGCTGCGACGCCACTTGCCTGCTGGCGTGTGGAAAGGTTGGCAGAGCGCGCGCCGCTGGAAAGAAACTCAATGTCTACGAGCACCCGGCGCCAGGGGATGACGTTCTACCTCTGCCGGCTGGACCGCGGCTGCCAATTCGTAGCCAACCGCGCGCATAACATCTCCCCATGCCGCCTCGATTTTTTCGACGCACGATTGGGGCAGGGCCGATTTCCAGCCTCCTGCCGTGGCCTTGTGCACAAAGGGCTTATCCTGCCGGGTCTTCCTCGTCTCCTTCCACTGCCGCGACTGTTGTTTTTCGAGAGTCCGCATGCGCTCAGCCGAGCTCAGGGCGACGGCGCGCGCGATGCGCTCCGGACTGGAGTCGAGGCCTAGAAACAAGGCAATCTTCGCGCTCTCCTGCTGAGTATTTGCGAGCATATCTTCGTATTTGAGCAGGCGAAAATTCTTCTGTCCGCCCCGCGTTGCCATCCAGCTAAGCACGTGATCGCGCCACGACCCCGTCTTGGGCTCGCATTCCGACTCCATGAATCGTGGAAGAAATTCTTCCAGCGTGCAGGCCTCGCTGATCACCCTCCGCTTCAGTTGAAATTCGTAGTAGGAAAGCACAACGTCGCGGGGATCACGGACGATGTAGATTACTTTTTTGTATCGCGGATCAAAGCTCTCGTGGCTCTTAATGATGCGAGGCCGGGGAAATCTGCGCAGCGCACGGTCGGTAACGTCGTAGATTTCAGGAATCCGCGATTCCAGCTGGCGGAAGTTGACGGGATGGTCGGGATCGATCAAGTTACACACCAGGAACCGAGTCCAGGTATTTCCCGAGCGCGGGAACGAGACCAGGAACGTGTCGTCCGGATAAACCGTGAGACCCCGAGCGGCGGCTTGCCGCTTCGTCACCACGCGCGCGAAAGCCGCGAGCTGTTTTTTCAGATTCGACATCGATTCGGCGTCCCTCAATTCATGCAATGATGGCAATAACGTCGAAGAATTCTTCTACACTCATCGCAGATGTGGTCTGCCTCGCTAGGTTACCGCAAAAAGGGGCCGGCGCGTTGAACTGGGGAGCACGAACCTCACCCAAGAACCCGCCATGCTGTAACCATGTTGGCAACCTGTCTGTCCCAAGACTTGGGCAAGCTCGTTATGGGACACTACGCGCAATGGCAGTGCGCGAATCCATGCTGCGTGTGCTGCAGAGGTGCGGCGTCTTTTCGCTCGCCCGCGCTCTGTCTGCGAAGATGCCGCGGATCCTGATGTATCACAACTTCTCCGGCCCCGGCTCGCTGGAAGCGGACGCCCTGAACGTAGAAGGAATCCGGCGGCAATTTGCTTACTTGCGTCGGCATTTTCGCGTTGTCTCCCTGGCGCAAATTGCTGAGCAACTTGCCGCCGGCCGTGAACTCCCTCCCAAGATGGTCGCACTCACCATTGATGACGGCAGACGCAACTGTTACGAGTTTCTGTTTCCCTTGCTCAAAGAGTTTGGGCTGCCTGTCACTTTCTTTGTAGTGAGCTCGTACGTCGGCGGGGAAGCGTGGATCTGGACGGATAAGGTGCTCTGGCTGAGCGAACAGCTGAAACCCCCTGAGGAAGTCGTCGCCGGCAAGCTCGACGGGGTTTTTCGATCGCTGAATCGCATGCGACCGGCAGAGCGCGACGCAAGCATCGAGGCCATGGCCAGGAGCGTGGGCATAACGATTCCGAAGATTCCTCCGCTCAAATACGCGCCTAGTTCCTGGGACGAACTCCGCGAGATGGCAGCTTCCGGTCTGGTGGAAATTGGCTCGCACACGGTCACCCATCCGATTCTTTCAAGCATTACGGACGAAGAATCCTGGACCGAGATTAGGCGTTCCCGGGCGCAGATTGAGGAAAGGATTGGAGGAGAAGTGAGGTGTTTTTGTTATCCAAACGGTATGCCGGGAGATTTCCGCCCGAGCCAGGTGCGGCAGGTGCGCGAAGCAGGATATGCGTGTGCGGTGATCGCGCAATCCGGCCTTGTGCAAAACGGTTGCGATTCTTATCAAATGCCGCGCCTGGGGATGGCGCGCAAGGTAAGCCCCCTGGACGTCGCCAAAGCGCTCGATGGCGTCGCTTATTACCAGCAGCGATTTGGAACGCGGCGGCTGGCGGAGTAGTGTTCTTCCAATTCATGAACCATGAAGGACACGAAGCCATACGGAGGAGGGAGTCATGGCGCAGGCAAATCTGTCTGAGCGCGATCGGGCGGAGATCAAGCGGAGCGCAGCCGAGGCCGCCAGGATTGCTCTTGCTCCAGTCGAAGTCGACCGCTACTTGAATCCCCCCGCCACTACTCCTTACGGGCTCGAATATGCCTTCTTCCTGCTGGGCGATGTCAAAGGAAAAACAGTTCTCGACCTCGGATGCGGCACGGGTGAGAATCTGATTCCCCTGGTCAAGCGCGGCGCGCGCGTTATCGCGATGGATATTTCACCGCAACTGGTGGCTCTGGCATGGCGCCGGCTGGAAAGTTACGGAATGAGCGATGCCGGCGCGATCGTAAGAGTGGGTTCAGCCTACGAGACCGGATTACCCGATGAATCGGTCGACCTTGTGTTTTCGATGGCGCTGCTTCACCATCTTGACCTGCCGCGGGCGCGGCAGGAAATTTATCGGGTGCTTCATCCGGGAGGCCTCTTCATTTTGCGTGAGCCGATTCGTTTCTCGCGCACCATGAATTTTCTGCGCAAGCTCTTCCCGGCGCCCAAAGCCGATATCTCCGACTACGAACATCCCATGACCCGAGCCGAATTGGCGGTGGTGACGAACGGGTTCACAGTGTTGGCGGAGCGCACTTTCAGGCTCCCGTTTGTGCCTCTTATGGTCTGGTCAGGCCTGTTCCGCAAGCGGGTATGGCGCGTGGATCGCTGGCTCCTTCAGCATTTTCCAAAGCTGGAGCACTTCGCGACCGGCAAAGTGATGAGTCTGCGCAAGTGACTTTTCTCAGCGATGCCCCGGCATCCGCTGAGATACGGCGGTTTCTCCTGGGTGCCCGGCCCAAAGCCGGGCAGTGCGGACCCGGAATTACTAAGCTTCAAAGCGTTTCCCGTTTGCAAGATTTTTTTCATGGCATCTATGCGGCCACGGCTGTTAGTTGAGCTGTCACGGCGTAAGTTTGGCAACGGTGGAGCATGGAGCGCTGAGATAGCAACGATGGTCTTGCGACCGGTGGAGGTTTCACGGCAACGATTTCCGCGTCTATCGACGCAAACAAGGGGAAGCGAAAAGGGCCTCTGACCTGGCGTCGACTACGCCGGGGAATTTCCGACCTACACCGTGAACGGTGGTTTCGGCGTGCAAGACACTGCCTTTCAGGGTCGCCGGCGACCTGGCCCTGATGTTTAGCGATAGACTCTTCTATGGGCGTTCTCCTGCGTATCGCTATTGGGTTTGGGAATGAACCTGCAATGATACGCAGCTGGGGAACGCCTTAGATCCTGAGTTAGCAGGTTTCCGGAAGACGAATACGATTTCAGGAGGCGCGAACGAAGGGGCTTTGGCTAAAGCTGATTGCCAACGGCTGATAGTGAAAGCTTATCGAAGTGGTCTTAGTTGCGGCTATGCCGCGCTATGCTATGAGGAATTTAGTCGCTAGCTTGGCACACCGCTTTTGCGGGAACAGGACATTAGTATTGCGTGGGCGGATTCCTTCTCTGGACGGGCTTCGGGGGTTATCAATCCTCTTCGTTCTGTACGGTCATGGCGTGGCTACCCAAGGCTTTCCTTTCACGCACTCCCTCGGCCTAGCCGAAGCCGGAGTGAGAACCTTTTTTATCATCTCCGGATTTCTTATCACCTTCCTGCTGCTGAAGGAATGGGATTCTACTGGCGGAATTTCACTCAAGGCCTTTTACCGCCGGCGCATTCTGCGCATCTTCCCCGCGTTTTATACGTACTGGGCGGTGATTCTTGCTCTGGTCCTGACGGGCCTATTGGCGATTCCGCAGAAAGCGGTAGTGTGCGCGGCAACCTACACCGTTAATTATCTTGTGGACCGGGGTTGGTATCTTGGCCATCTCTGGTCGCTCGCCGTGGAAGAACAGTTTTATGCCCTGTGGCCGCTCACCATCTTTCTGCTCGGGCGGCGGCGCGCTTTCTGGGTGGCCGGAGCTGTGCTGCTCCTAGTTCCATGGATTCGCATCGCCCAGTTTCGTTTTATCCCATCTCATCGCTTAGGGATTACGGAGGAGTTCCACACCATCGCCGACTGCATCGCGACGGGATGCCTGCTGGCTGGACTTCAGAGCTGGCTGTGGAGCAAGCAGCGATATCGCCGATTCCTCAGTTCCAGCCAGTTTTGGCTGGCGCCTCTCATGGCTGTAGCTGCGGTGATCGCCGGTGTTCATCCCCGGGTGAAATGGCTGGTCGGGATACCAGTCTTCAACCTCTCGGTGGCGCTGTGCCTTGATCGGTGGACACGATTTCCCGAGGCAGACCTGATCGCGAAAATGCTCAACTGGAAACCACTGGCCTTCGTGGGCGTGTTGAGTTACTCCCTCTACTTGTGGCAGCAGCCGTTCATGGATCCAGTTGGACACCGTCTCTGGACACGATTCCCGATCAACCTGGCGTTCGCATTTCTGATGGCTCTGGCCTCGTACTATTTAATTGAGCGGCCGTTTCTGGCCTTGCGCTACAAATCCCGTCCGGCGGTCCCCAGTCTCAAGTCGAAGCCAGTGGTGGCGGATCCTTGAAATACTCACCCACTGCCTCGCCTCGAAACACTGCCCGGTCAGAGTTAACGGGCCGGCTCGGCCAGGCGCAGGTGTGGTTCCACCAGGGCAATCAGATCGTGCTTTCAAATGCGGTCCGCTGGCCAGCAGGCTACCACCCTCAAACCGGACACCGTCTTGCTCAGTAAGAAACGTGGAAGCTACTCCGGGCAAAGGTCTCGCAGTTCTAAGGAAGTAACGCGAGGTCCTCCCCGGGGCCGAACGATCATGCTGCTCGATTCCGATGAGTGCGACGTTGTCGTGGTGGCTTTTCGCAGCGGAACCCGGCGCCAACCATCTCGACACGGTACCGGCTGCCGCAGATTCTCGTACGAGACGGGATTGAGCCGCAAACGCGTGACCTTCGGCGGAATCTGCTTCATGACGCCTTAGGTAGGAGATCTTGGCAAGCTGGGAAGCCTCGGTCGCGGTCCCAGAATCACCCAGCAGCGCAAATTCATAAGCTGGCTTCTGATCTGGAGATCACTGACCGGGTTTGGACGCGATACAGGGCGAGTGCGGCAGCGAACCGAAAAGGCTGGTATTCCATAAATGGTCCGCCCGTGAACATCGTGAATGTGGTGAACGTTATTAAAGCCTACCAGCAAACCAAAACAAGTCTGCTGCATCCACAGTGTTTCATGTCTTTATTTCGTGCACGGGTCGGTCAATAGAAGGCCGCATCAGGCACACTGGATTCTGTTCAGCGATGAGAGCGAAATATTCAGCGAGCTTCTTCAGGCATCTGGTGTTCCGTCTCTAAAATAACTTTACAACCATTCACTTTCTCCAGAATCGTTTCAACGCTCGCGGTCCCAGCACCTTGCTTGGCTGGATTGTAAAGTCATGTTTGAGACACTACACTAGATGTGGGATTCTACCACCGCAAGCAGCTCTTCCTTCAACAATGGTCCGCAAGCCAGCAGCCCGGAGAGAAGCGGATCGCGGCGATTGGCGATTAGGCTGGTCTTCTCCAGCGTGCTGACGAATCCTCCCGCGCTCTCGACTAGAGCGGCTCCAGCGACCACATCCCATTCGTGTTTCGGAGTAAGAGTGAAGGTTACATCTGCCAGCCCCGCAGCCACCAGTGCAAGTTTGTATGCTACCGAGCCCATGGGACAAATCGTGAACTTGTCGTGCTCGAACGGCTTCCACTCGCCTCGTTTTACTTCGCTGCGACTGGCAAGCACAACGGCGCCATCAAGAGTTTTGCGCTGGCTGGGCTGCGCTGGCTTGCCGTTGTACATAACGCCGGTGTCGACCGAGCCCAGGAAGGTTTCGTCGGTTGCCGGATTGTAGATTCCGCCGGCAACCGGGTGTCCATCTTCCACCAAGCCAATAGAAACGCAAAATTCCGGAATCCCCTGGACAAATTCACGCGTACCGTCGAGGGGATCGACGACCCAAATGTGCGAGCGCTGCAGCCGAATCGGGTCATCGACGCTTTCTTCCGAGAGCCAGCCTTCGCCCTCACGCAACAGCTCCTTTCGCAGAACCGCATCCAAAGCGCGGTCAGCTTCGGTAACGGGATCGTGCCCGGCTTTGTATTCAGCCTCGATCGCCCCGGGGGTAAAGCGCGCAAATACCGGGCGCGACGCTTTAAGAGCGGCGCGAATACGTTCCAAGATCGGCGTGTAGGAGGGTGAATCCATGAGCTTCATCGGTTCCTGGTATTCGATTCTCGCAGCTCGGTTTCCCGGTGAGCGTTTTTGCTGGAAACTGACAACGGTTTTCAAGCCATAAGCATGCGCGCGCCGGTCGCGAGCAATACCGCGCAAAGTATGCGCCGCAGCCAGGGAACCGGCACTCGCGTACTCAGATAGGCGCCAAGCAGTCCGCCGGGAATCGAGCCTATCAAAAGCGCCCCCACCAGATTGAAATCGACGTTGTGCAACCGGTAATGGAGCAGGCTGGTGACTCCAGTGAGCAGAAGGGCGTGAACGATGTCGGTGCCCACCATCACTTTGGGCTGAAAATTGTAGAACAGCAGCAACAACATGATAATGATGCTCCCCGAACCTACCGAAGTGATGCCCACCAAGAATCCTGCCACCAATCCGATGAGACTCGTCCAGGCGAGGGATTTCAGGGTGGGTGGTTTTGCGGCGGCGCGATCCTCAATCTTTTTCTGAAAGAATAAAAACGTCGGAATGCAAATCAACAGCACTCCGACTGCAACGGTGATGAAGTGATTGACGCCGTTGCCGTAGGTATTTCTCAGGTGAACCAGAAAACTGACGCCGAGGTAAGAGCCGGGAGCGCTGCCGACCGCAAGCGCCAAAACCAACTTTCTCCGAACCGTCCCCTTCTTCAGATGGACTGCGCTGGCGCCAATCTTGGTGGCAAAGTTGAAGAGCGCGTCGGAGCCGACGGCGCGCAGCGGAGGCACACCCAAACCGAAAATCAGGATGGGCAGCAGCAGAACACCGCCGCCGACTCCCGTCATTCCGATGAGAGTGCCCACTCCGAAGCCCACCAGGCTTTTGATCAGCAGATCCATGACAGTCACGCCTCGGACTCGTTGCAGCGCGGCTATCGGCGCCTAGGCTGCGCGCCCATCGGCACCGATAAAGCCTTCCCTCTCCAAATGCAGAATGATTTCCTGAGCCGCTTCTTCGGGGGACAAGTCACCGGTGTTAATGGTGACTTCGGGGTCGGCCGGAACCTCATAGGGATCGGAGATGCCAGTAAATTCCTTCAGAATTCCCGCGCGCGCTTTGGCGTACAAACCTTTGCGGTCGCGCTGCTCGCAGACTTCGACCGCAGTGGCGATGTGAACCAGAATGAATCCGCCATAAGGCTCGATCATCTGGCGAACATGTTTGCGGGTGAGATCGTAAGGGGCGATGGGCGCGCAGATCGCGATACCGCCATTTTTGGTGATCTCCGAGGCTACGTAACCGATGCGCCGGATGTTGATGTCGCGGTGCTCTTTGGAAAATCCCAGCTCAGACGAAAGATGCTTGCGGACCAGGTCGCCGTCCAGCATCGTGACCGGACGCCCGCCGGCCTCGAGGAATTTTGTCATCAACACGTTGGCGATGGTGGACTTGCCGGAACCCGACAACCCGGTGAAAAAGATTGTCAGTCCCTGCTTGTGGCGGGGAGGAAAACTGCGCCGCAGTTCGGCCACGACTTCGGGATAGGTAAACCATCCCGGAATATCGCGCCCCTCGTTCAGCCGCTGGCGCAGTTCGGTGCCGGAAATGTTCAGCACGCGCTCGCCCGGCTTAACCTCGTTGTCCGGAACATATTTGTCCTGGTCTTCGAGGTA
>JASHRB010000649.1 GCA_030037575.1 Candidatus Sulfotelmatobacter sp.
CGATGGTTCGCAGCCGTGAGTACGCGAATGTCTTCATCAAAGACGAAGGCCTCAACCCCACCGGCTCGTTCAAAGCCCGCGGCCTTTCTGCCGCTGTCACCATGGCCCGCCATTTTGGCCTGAAAAAGCTTGCCATTCCTTCCGCCGGAAATGCCGCCAGCGCGCTCGCCGCCTATGCTGCAGCTGCCGGCATCGAAGCCCACATTTTCATGCCGAAAGACGTTCCCCTCGCCAACCGCGTCGAATGCGACTATTACGGGGCGCAGGTCACGCTTGTCGATGGTCTTATCTCCGATTGCGCGAAAAAAATTGCCCAGCTGAAAGAAAAGCCCGCCTGGTCGAAAGAAGGATGGTTCGACGTTTCGACGACGAAAGAGCCTTACCGCGTCGAAGGCAAGAAGACCATGGGCTATGAAGTTGCCGAACAACTCGGATGGAAACTGCCGCAGGGCGTCATATATCCGACGGGTGGCGGCGTGGGCCTGCTCGGCATGTGGAAAGCATTCGACGAACTGGAACAACTCGGCTTCATCGGCTCCGAGCGCCCCAATATGATCAGCGTGCAAGCCGCTGGATGTGCACCGATCGCGAAGGCCTGGGACGAAGGCAAAGCGGCCGCAGAAATGTGGACTGGGGCATCAACCATCGCGGCCGGCTTACGCGTACCGAAACCCTACGGCGATTATCTGATCCTCGAGATCCTGAAAAAAAGCGGAGGTCTCGCGCTTTCTGTCACCGACGCCGAAATTCTCGAAGCCGCTCGCCACTGGGCAAAGATCGAAGGCATCTTTGCCGCACCGGAAGGCGCAGCGAGCCTTGTTGCCTATCAGAAGCTGCTGGAAAGCTGCTTCTTTTGCCCGGACGACACAGTCGTCTTATTCAACACGGGTTCTGGCCTGAAGTATCTGGATGTGCTCAAAACAAAAGACCTGGCGCGGGTACCCTTGCCCGCGTCTCGCGCCATCGCCGGAATCATCGGACCTTACTGAGAGTACTTACGCGAGCATCCCATTCCTCAAGTCCTGTTCGGCTTGTGTAATGTTTTCCGGCCGGCCCAAGTCTCGCCAGTAGTAATCGTCGGCGCGAAAATCAATGACTTTTTCACCCTGCGCAGCCAGCCGGAGATAACAATCGATGATCGAAAAAACGCCTTCCTCTATCATCATCGAGAAAATCCGCGGTGAGATTACGTGAATGCCAGAAAACGCGAGCGCCTGCTTGGTCGACCACGCGACGGCCTTTTCTGCGATGCCAGCCTTTCCCGCTCGCCACCCGCAAAGCTGATCGTGCTCATCAAAGAGCAAGTATCGAGAAGTCTTGCGCTCCTGCACTGCCAGTGTGGCTAGCGCTCCACGTTCTAAGTGAAACTCCACCATGGGCTGCACTGGGATCCTGCTGATCACATCGACATTGTGCAGAAGGAAGGGCGCATCGCCTTTTGAAGAATCCTCCAGAAAAAACCAGCTCGCTTTTTTCAACCCGCCGCCAGTGTCGAGCAGAACCTGTTCATGCGAAATCTCAATGCGCATCCCAAAGTTGTCGCGCATTTTCAAATAATCGACGATCATGTCGGCAAAGTGATGCACATTCACGATCGCTTCGCGAACGCCTAACTCTTTCAGGCGCGACAATGTGATTTCGAGCAGTGCCTGCCCGCCCACTTCGACCAATGCTTTTGGCCGGTCGTTGGTGAGCGGCCGAAGCCGTGTTGCCAACCCCGCAGCCAAAACCATCGCCTTCATGGCGTCGAGTTTCCCGGAACAGGATTTTCCAATTCACGATGATGCACCACCACTTCAACTCCATCCCTTCCGCGCAATCTCTTCGCCAGTTGTTCCGCCAAATAGACCGACCGATGTTGCCCGCCCGTGCACCCGAAGGCCACCATCAAATTCTTAAAGCCACGCTGCTGATAATTCGCCACGCTTGCGTCCACCAGCAACATCACGCTCGCCAAAAACTGATGCACGCTCTCCTGCTGATTCAGATAATCAATGACCGCCGCATCTTTACCGGTAAGTGCCTTGAATCTCTCTTCACGCCCGGGGTTGGGCAAGCTGCGCCCATCAAACACAAATCCTCCCCCGTGGCCGCCCTCATCCTTCGGCCAGCCCCGATGAAACGAAAAACTCGTGATCCGCACGGCCAGGTTATCGGCGTCAGAAGCCAACCGCTGCAACTTCTTTGAAGCCAGCATATTGTTGAACGCGCCCAGCAACGCCGGCAGTTCGATCGGCAGCTTCACGTTGTGCAACAGCCAGCGCACATTCTTCAGAGCGTACGGCACGCTCTGCAGAAAATGAGTTTTGCGTTCATAGAACCCGCGAAATCCATATGCTCCGAGCGCCTGCAGAATACGCACATAAACATAGGCATAGTAGTGCCGCAGGAAAGCCTCGCGATCAAGTTGGATATATTTCCCAGCTTCGGCGATATAAAGATCGAGCAATTGCTGGCGCAGATCCGGCGGCAAATCAGCTTTCGCATCGAACAGAAGCGAAGCGATGTCATATTGCAGCGCGCCCTTTCGCCCGCCCTGGTAGTCGAGAAAAAAAGGCTCGCCATCGCACAGCATGATGTTGCGCGATTGGAAATCGCGGTAAAGAAAATATCCGCTGTCGGCGCTCAGGAGAAACTTCGTCAACCGCTCGAAATCGTCTTCCAACGCCTGCTCATTGAAGGGAACGCCCGCAAGTCTGAGAAAGTAATATTTGAAGTAATTCAAGTCCCACGCGATCGATTGCCGGTCGAAACTTCCCCGCGGATAACACACTGAATAATCCAAGTCTTTTCCGGCCTCAATCTGGAAGCGGGGCAAAACGGCGACCACTTTGCGATAGGCATCGACTGCGCTCGCAGCGACGCTCTCTCCCGAGCGATGTTTCGACAGAAACTCAAACAAGGTGGTGTCGCCGAAATCCTCTTCCAAATAAGCTCCCTCGTTCAAATCCTCGGCATAGATCTCGGGAACAGGAAGTCTGTGCTTCCGAAAGTGGCGAGAGAATGCCAGAAATGCCGCATTTTCTTCGCGCACACTATATAGAATTCCGATGACGCTGAGCTTCTCAGTCGAAAGGCGGATGATCTTCCGTCCCGAGCCTCCCAGTTCGCCTTGCAGCGGCTGCGCGCGCACAGGCACAACGCGAAATCGAGTGTCGAACATCCGCTTGAGAATGTCGATAGATTCGTTATCCGCTGCCATCGCAAACCCAAGATAACACCAACCAGCCGAATCGCCTTGTTCTTAGTAATGGCTGTCTCCTCCGTGGTTAAGAATTCACAGGATCAGAATCGCGCAACTTGCGAAGTAGTCAACCGCTCCTTATTCTAAATTCTGACAACCTTGACCGATCGTCTCTACTATCACGATTCCTTCCTTTACGACTTCAACGCCGAGGTTCGCTCGATTATCGAAACTCCGCGCCCCGGATTGATTCTCGACAAGACCGCTTTCTATCCCACCAGCGGGGGCCAGATTCACGACACGGGCTGGATCTCCGTGGCGGATGCCCCGAACTCGAAACTCCCTGTGAGCGAAGTTGTCGATAACGAAGATGGACATGTTGTCCACTATCTCGAAGCTTCCGTCAAAGATCTTCAGCCTGGATTGCGCGTTCACGGAGAGATAGACGGTTCGCGCCGCAGAGATCACATGCAGCAACATTCAGCCCAGCACGTGCTCTCTGCGGCATTCGTCCGGCTGTACAACATGCCAACCGTTTCGTTTCACATGGCAGATGATTACTGCTCGATCGATCTCGACACTGCTGCCCTGACCAAAGAGCACGTCGAATCGGCCGAGAGACTGGCCAATGAGATCATCCTCGAAAATCGCCCAGTTGATATTCGCTTCGTTAGGCGCGACAAGGCAGCGAAACTCGGGCTGCGCAAACTTCCTCCTGCCGAACCCGAACAGCTTCGGCTGATCGACATTCGTGACTTCGATCTCACGGCCTGCGGAGGGACGCACGTAAATCGGACGGGACAGATCGGATGCATTCTACTGCGCAAAACCGAAAAAGTGCGCCAGGGATATCGAGTGGAATTCGTTGCCGGCCAGCGAGCGATGTCCACTGCGCGCAAAGATTTCTCGGCGCTAACTGAAACGGCATGCATGTTTTCAGTGCAGATTTATGATCTTCCGCAACAAGCGCGAAAGTCTTTGGAAGCAATCAAATCGCTGCGCAAAAAATGCGAGGAATCACAAGAAGAGTTGGCTGCTGCGCTTGCCGCGACTTTGCTTTCCGAAACTGCTGAAAACAAGGGCCGCAAGATTATCGTGCGCGCTTTCGTTGGCCGCGATCTGAATTTTCTCAAGCTGCTGGCGCAGAGGATCACGCGCCAATCGTCGTCTGCCGTTGCGCTGCTGGCATCGGAATCGCCGCAGGCCAACCTCGTCTTTGCTCAGTCTGCGGGCCAGCCTTACGACATGAATGCGCTGCTGAAAGAGATGCTGTCCAAAGGCGGCGGCCGTGGCGGAGGTAGCAAGGATCTCGCGCAAGGCGGTATGGAAAACGCGGAGGGCATTGCTGCTGCGCTGGCTGTGGCCAAAGAGAAGTTGAATTCCCTGTGAAAAAAAGGTTTGTGAGCATTACACGAAGCATTGCACAGGGCAGAGTTGAGGGATGATGGCTTGCTGCTATCAAGGGGACTTTCGCAGGTGGCACTGGCGGATACACCTGAATGGAATGCATACTCAGTGAAGATGAAGTGACGGCTCGAAAAGCATGTTTGAGGACCAGCGTTACAGCTTGCGAGTGTTTGCGAGTAGTCCCAGTTTCGCACTGGTGGTCGTAGTGGCGAAAGGTGATTCGTGCCAACGTGGATCTTAAGCGGGGCGCCCTTTTAAATGCGTTGTGGAACAATGGAGCCGCCAAGGATGGGCGGTTAGCTCAGCTGGTAGAGCGCCTGCCTTACGAGCAGGCCAAAATTTCATTTAAGTCGTTGCTTCGATTGCGGTTAACTGAGGTCCAGCCATCCTTGGCCTGCTCCAAAGTTGGTCCAAAACCAGTATGTCGATTCCTAAATAACATTGCAATACCACCGGTTGTGGTGTAAGCTTGCCGGCATCCCCTCTGTGGATGGTGTTTGCCGATGCCTTTCGTCAGCACCCGCGCCCAACTAGTCCTCTCCGAGCCGGATGCCATTTGGCTGCGCCAACTGGCCCAATCCAGAACCGGGGCCTCCGCCAAGGTGCAGCGCGCCCAGATTCTGCTGCGCTATTCGCAGGGAGAGACAGTATCGGCGATCGCGACGGTGCTGCGCACCAATCGCCCCAAGATTGAGCGCTGCCTGAGCAAAGCGCTGCAGTTGGGGGTTCGAGCCGCCCTGGAAGACTTGCCCGGGCGCGGACGGCCGGCGCGGATCAACCACGAAGAGAAAGCCTGGGTGGTCAACCTGGCCTGCCAGAAACCGAAGGATCTAGGCTATGCCCAGGAGTTATGGACGACTCGGCTCTTGGCGAAGCATATCCGCAACCATTGCCGGGGAGCAGGGTATGAGCACTTGGCCAAGCTGGGAGGTGGCACGGTGTCCAAGATTCTGGCCGCTCACCCGGTCCGACCACACAAACTGGAGTACTATCTGGAACGCCGAGATCCGGAGTTTGCCAGCAAGATGATTGAGGTTTTGCATGTCTACCGGGAGGTGGAGGTGTGGCGGAGCCAGGGGCTTCCGGCGGAAGTGGTGGGGGTGTTGAGTTACGACGAAAAACCCGGGATTCAGGCGATCGGCAATACCGCTCCGGACCTGCCCCCGGTGCCGGG
>JASHRB010000650.1 GCA_030037575.1 Candidatus Sulfotelmatobacter sp.
GAGGTCATGTCGCAAAGCGGAGCCTGCGCCGCAGAAACGCAAAACATTTCCGCCAACGGCGTGCTCTTCGCCATGGATCGCGATGTGCCGGTCGGGTCGATGGTCGATTTCACGATTTTGTTGCCCGGCAAAATTGTCGGGTCGCGGGGTGATGTACAGATCGACTGCCACGGCCGTGTGGTTCGCAGCTTTGAAGACCAGGGCCGTCGCGGAGTAGGCGTAGTCATTGACGAGTACCATTTCGAGCGGGCATAGGAACAAAGCTGATGGCTGGAACTTCAGTTAGCGTGGGAGAAAATCACGGCGTTCATCCGAACAACGGCAGCAGCCAGTTGATTCGTGTGATCCTTGCCGATACCCAGGCCATCTTCCGCGCCGGCCTGCGCAAGATTTTCGCGCTCGAAGATGACATCCGCGTGGTCGGCCAGGCGGAAACTCTGCCGCAAACGCAATCCGCAATAACGAAGTTTTCTGCAGACATTCTGATTTTTGAATCCGCTCTCGCTCCCAATCCGGTTGAAGCGATAACCGAACTTCTGCGCCAGGCGCCGCATCTCAAGGTGGTCGTGGTCACTCCGAATTCCGATGAACAGCTGACGCTGGATCTGTTTCGCCGCGGTGCGCACGGCATTCTAACGCGCGAGGTCGAACCCGAATTGCTGGTGGATTGCCTGCGCAAAGTCGCAGCCGGCGAACCCTGGCTCGAGAGTCAGGCCGTGCAGTGGGTCATGGAAGCTTATCGCGGCCACAATCTGCGGCCCTCGGGAGCCCGCCCCAAAGTTCAGCTCACGCCCAAAGAAACGCTCATCGTTTCCTGCGTTACGCAGGGAATGAAGAACAAGGAAATCGCGGTGCGCGTCGGCACCACCGAACAGGTGGTAAAAAATTATCTGCGCAAAGTGTATGACAAACTGGGCGTCGCTGACCGCCTCGAACTCGCGCTCTACTGCCTGAGCCATCACGTCGTCGACGGTGTGAAGCCGCCGCCAGCGCCGTCAACGGCTGCGCTCGACGACGGGAATGCGCCCAACACCGCCGCCGCCGCCGTGGCGGGCGCAGGTGCATCCGGTTCTGGTTCGAATACTGCGAGCGCCGATTTGCCCGATACCCTGCTACCTCCCAAATCCCTGTAATCCCATCCCGATCCTTTTTTGCGGAGGGGTTTTACCGAGTTCATTCTGATCGTCTCGGTTATGCAATCGTGTCCTTCTTCGTATTGAGTCCGCGGAGTCGGCCGTTCAACCCCGCTCAGAACCACAATCCCCACAGCCAGTCCACAGTCGCATGCGTGATCGTGGAGGCGGGAAGGCGACGGTTTTCGCGCCAGGCGCGGCCATAGAAGACTCCCGCAATCGTAGCCAGCAAAACATAGGGCCAGTTAAAATGTGGCATGCGTGCGCCCAGGCGCTTGTTGAAGTGCGAAAGCCCGAATATCACAGAAGCGATCGCCAATGCCGCGCGCCGTCCCAGGCGGCGCTCCAGTAAATTCTGCACCCAGGCGCGGAAGAAAAGCTCTTCTGGCAGCGCCGTAAACACAAAGATGAGCCCCCAGCGCAACCCGGCCGCGCCAACTCCCGGCAGGTCGCGATGCGGATGAATGAATCCCAGCGCAATTCCCAGCGCAATCACGATGGGCGCCAAGAAAAAAAGCTCGCGTATCCCGGTTTTCCAATCGCTCCGGCGCAGACGAAAATCGAATCCGCACCCGCTCAATTGCCGGACAGCGAGAAATCCATACAGCCCCGCATCCACCAGGAACAATTCGTTCAGCGCCCGCAGACCGCTCGGCCACGCGCTTTCAAACCAGCGCAAATCGACCGCGAGGCCGACCGCCAGCAGAACGAAGGCGTCCCGCCAATCGCCGCGCTGCTCCGGATCGGCAGCCGCGGCCCGCAGCAGCAGCCATGCGATGGCAACCGGCAACAGCGCGTATAACCCGCACCACGGCCAGGCAAACGTGTGCGCCGAAATCGCAACCGACAAATAGGGCACCGCCAAGACTGTCGGGACGCCCACCCGCACCGCCTTAGGCCACCTCTGAAGGGCGCGCGCAACGCGCTCGCCGAAGAACGCAAAAGCCAGCGCAACCGCCAATTCCAGGGCAAACGCCACCATCGCCGCCGGGGTCGCATTCCGCATGGCATCATCTTAAACGGAGGCTCGAGGCAAACCGGCTGTGGGCGGCGGGCAGCGGATGGCTTTGACGTGTCTGCCGCAAAACTCGCTCATTCCGAGCACAGCATTTCTGGCGCGACCCACTCCGGAAAGCGCGCAAGCCAAGCGCGTCGCCGGGAGCCGGCGTCCCGGCGGGTCGAGGTTCCGCGATCCAACTAGCCCGACTGCCCGTAACCTCCGCTTGTCTGATCAATCCCCTCGGACTAAAATTCCTTGCCGGCAAAGTTTATAGGAGACGCCCTATGGCTACTGCTCCCCTTTCGCCCGTAGCTGTCCCCGCTCCAACATCCGCCGCTCTTTCTCAAACAGCGCGCATCGTCAACACGTTCGTGACCCCCTCCAAAACCTTTACCGACCTGCGCCGCAGTGCTGCCTGGTGGGCGCCGTTTCTGCTGATGGTCGTTATCTCGTCGTTGTTCGTGTATATGGCGGGGCAGAAGATCGGCTTCCGCAAGATCATGGAAAATCAGATGCAGGCCCAGCCCAAGGCCCAGGCCCGCCTGGACAGCCTGCCCGCTGACCAGCGCGAGCAGCGTCTGGAAGGGGGCGCAAAGGTGACGGCGGTTGTTTCCTACGCCTTCCCGGCGATCACGCTCTTTTTCTGGCTCATTATCGCGTTAGCTCTGTTCGCCACGTTCAAGGTGGCTGCGGGCGCGGATGTTTCCTTCGGCGTTTCCTTGGCCATCGTCATCTATGCCGCGCTGCCCCTCCTGTTAAAAACCGTACTGGCCATGGCTTCCGTGGCGGCCGGCATGAGCCCCGCTTCGTTTTCCTTTCAGAATCCCGTGGCCACCAACCCAGGTTATTTCATGAGCCCCGGGGGCAACGTCTTTTTGTACAACATCGCCACCGGCATCGACATGTTTATGATTTGGACTCTTGTTCTCACCGTTATCGGCTTCACCTGCGTAAGCAAGGTCAAGCGGGGAACCTCCTATGCCATCGTGTTTGGATGGTGGGCGATATTCACCGTGGTCGCAGCTGCGCTGAGCGCGGCTTTGGCGTAGTTCTGCGCCGGCGGCGCAGAGAGTGACACGTCGAAACTCGCAACCGATTAGGATCGAAACCTGCGGATTCGTCGCTCCGCATGCCAGGAGGCAACTGTGAAATTCGGTTCCGCTTTCTCTGCTCTTTTTTGCTTCATCCTTTCCGGCCTCATGCTGGCCCAAACTGCGGGCTCGTCTTCCGCCACAGACGCTGCGCCCGTGAAGGATCCGGTTGCAACCGGCCTACGGACGTTGCTGACGCACTCCCGCACCAACACTCTCGGTGCCATCAAGGCCATGCCCCCCGACAAATTCAGTTACCAGCCCACGCCCCAACAGATGACATTTGCCCATCTGGTCGTGCACATCACCGGATTCAACAATTCCTTCTGCGCTAAAGCTGCCGACGTTCCCGCGCCCAAAGTCGAAGAGCCGAAAGAAACCGATGGTAAAGACAAGCTGCTTGCTGCTGCCACCGCGTCCTACGATTTTTGCGAGGATGCTCTCGGCAAAATGGACGACTCCAAGCTCGGCGACGACATCGACTTGTTCGGAGGCCATCGCGCTGCGCGCGCCACGGCCGTGCTGATTTTAGCCGGTGGCTGGGCCGACCACTACTCGACGGCCGCGATGTACCTGCGCCTGAACGGAATTCTGCCGCCCAGCGCGCAGCCGAAGAAGTAAAGCGAACGACTCCAAGTTGGGCATCCCCAGCTGCGTTCTTGTCCGCCCAACCTGAGCAGGCTTGTTTATGGCCCGCGAATTGAGATGTTTGGGCGTGTAAGCCGGCGAAAAAAACGTGCGAGACGAGCAGGTGTCTATGAGGCGCGTACTGTATTCATGGTTCGCATGCTGGGTGGCGGCGATCACATGCCCGGCGATACCGCAAACGACAAACTCCACGGCTGAGCGCTCTTCAAACCAGACGGCCGTCCGTGGAACGCTGGTGGCCGAGCTGGCCAAATCCATCAGTGCGAGGAAAGCCAGGGCCGGTGAACAAATCGAAGCGCGCGTGACCATGGACCTCCTTTCACGGGGCGAGATCATCATTCCAAGAGGCACGAAAATCATCGGCCACATCGTCAGCGCCAGAACCCCTACCAGGCAGGCGGGAAACGCCACGGTGGAAATAGCTTTTGATCGCATGCTAGTAAAAAAAGCGGGCGAGATCCCTCTGAAGGTAGCGATCCAGGCGCTGGCAGCCCCAGTGCGGACGAACAGTCCGAACGCCGAGGCCGTCAGTGACCTGGATTTGGCGGCACAAACCAATTCACGTCCCGCTCCCGGACCGAACGAGAGGAGAGACATCGCGCAAACAACCTATCCCGGCACCCGTGGTCCGGCAAACGCATCCGGCGCCGGCAAGCAAGCGGGCGAGGGTAGCGGAGGGTCTGGAAACCTTGGTCAATCGTTAGGGCCGGCGAGCCGGGGGGTTATTGGCATCAAAGGAATTGAGTTGGGCAACACCCCATCGGGCTTCGCCATCAGTTCCGATAGCGGAAAGCTCCGCCTGGAAAGTGGCACACAACTCGTGCTGCGTATTCTAGCACCCTAATCGCTGATCGATTCTTGCCAGAGAGCCAAACACTGACCCGCGAGCGAAAGCGCTGACCCCAAGGCCCCGCAGACGACGTTCACCGGCCCGCGGTGTAAACCCCGGGAAGACTACTTAATCTGAACCAGTTGGGTTGGCTCGGCCATCGCGGCCAGAGCCGACGGCGCCTGCTGCGGCGCGCGCCAGCTGTCGAAAATCGAAACCTGGTGCACGCACGAAACCGTGCAGTGCGGCGCGCAGCTTTTCTCGCTGAGATATTCGCGGCGAAGATCGTCGCGCGTGTAGGTTGCGAGCGGAACCCCGGGACAGCCGCGCTGTTGCGAGCAGTAATGCACCAAACCGTCCTCGCAAATATATAAATAGCGCGCCCCGGCGCGGCATCGCCAATCGTTTGGCTGGCCTTGCGCAATGTTGTCCTGAAACGCGTTGATACGGGTGAAGCTGCGCTTCTCCATCGACTTCATTTGCTGATAAATCCTGCGCTCTTCCTCGCCCAGCGGCTGCAACTGCCCGCTGCCGTCGTGAATGATTCCAATCGTTGAGCTGAAACCAAGTTCAATGGCGCGCTTGCCGATGGTCAGCGCATCCTGGGGCTGAGCAATTCCGCTTCCCACCACCGAATTGATGTTCACGTGAAAATCCGCGTGCTCGGCCAGCAGCTGTAGCTTCTTGTCGAGCACTTTCAAACTCTTTTTCGAGACCTCGTCGGGATTTACATTGTCGATCGAAATTTGCAGCCACTCGAGTCCGGCGCGATTCAGGCTCTCGACCCGCTGGGCAACCAGCAGATAACCGTTCGTGATCAGCCCCGCGATCATGCCGTTCGCGCGAATACGGCGAATAATGTCATCGAGTTCTGGGTGCAGCAGCGGCTCACCGCCGGAAATCGTTATGACTGCTGTGCCCAACTCGCCCAGCTTGTCGACCCGTCGGAACATTTCTTCGGTCGGCACTGGCTTCGAAAAATCGTCGAACTCGTTGCAGTACGTACACGCCAGATTGCATCGGCGGATGGGAATAATGTGCGCAAGCAGCGGATGCTCGGTCGAAGCGAATGCGCGCGCGGCCATCACCGCTCCCCGCAGATTGCGGTGCAGCGCTTTGCCTCGCCGGCGCAAGGTTGTCAGTACGGACGGCATGAGCTTGATGTTTCTATTACATCATGAATACGCCGACGGTGGTGCCTAAGCTCGAGTGTTCGGGGAATCTGAAGGAGCAGATGGCGGCGATTGCCATGCAGCCGGGAACTCATCCCGCCCGCTCATGGCCGGCTCTTTGTAAGGCGGCGAGCGCGACCCCGGCAAACTCTTCCTGCACCAGCACGTAGTCCGTGTCGTAAGTCGAGATTGCGAAAATCGGCACTTCGTTGTTTGACATCGGCTCAAGGAACGACCGCAGGATTCCGGTCTGCGAAAACGGAAAAGCGCCTTCCAGCTTCAGGCAAATCCAGCGGGGGCCGGCGTCGATGTCCTTCGCAACCTCTTCCCTCGGGCAAACGAGCGAAAGCTCATCGGCCGTTCGCG
The DNA here is from genome assembly GCA_030037575.1 of Candidatus Sulfotelmatobacter sp. GTDB lineage: Bacteria > Acidobacteriota > Terriglobia > Terriglobales > Acidobacteriaceae > Sulfotelmatobacter. The sequence continues at coordinate 6,240 of JASHRB010000650.1, forward strand.
TGACCGAAGTGAAGTCGCCCTTCACAGCCCAATCGGGGATGGCGGCGTCAGGCGCCAGGCGCACGATTGAGTAAGTTCCTCGAAGTTGGCGGAACTTCAGCCGGCATGACATGAAATGAGAGACCCGTGTTTAATCCGAAGTTCCAGGGCTGACAAAGAGTATTCTGCTGATTCCCGGAGGGATAGCGAAAAATT
>JASHRB010000651.1 GCA_030037575.1 Candidatus Sulfotelmatobacter sp.
GGTCGTAAGGTCTGCCTTCAACCTCGGTCAGCGTTCCAAGTCCGCAAGCAAGCACATGCTTTCATCCATTCTTTCCAACCAATCGTTTAAGGTGGGTATCCGCTTGACTGCGCAGCGAAGGTAGCTGCTATTCCAGCGAGTGAAAGGCTCGCCGGTGGAGGACAACGGCATCATAACGAAGCCCGTTCAGTGCCATCACTCTACTCGACCAAGGAATGCCTGCATCGTGTGGTGACGCAGGTCTAGTTACAGCGGGCCACACCACATGTTGTGGCTACCTGAGTAAGGGGATACCCATCTCGTTTAATTTTAATTTCTTTGTCCCGAGCGAATTCGGACAATCCCGTCCGAAAATGAACAGTTACATACACCCTCGTGACACGTCCATTCCTCGGCAGCCAATTGGTTCATGCATTTACGGCGACATACACCCGGCCCGAAAGGTGCATTCGTCGGAGACTCTCTGCAAGGAGACGTAGCTGAGCACTCTCCTAACTGATGTGAAGTACGGCGCGCGCGTTTTGCTAAAAAGTCCGGGGTTCGCAACAGTTGCGGTGCTGGTGCTGACGCTCGGCATTGGAGCCAACACCGCAATTTTTGGCGTAGTAAACGCTGTCCTGCTGCAGCCGCTGGCTTTTGACCAGCCGCAGAGGCTGGTTTTGCTCTACCATAGCCCACCGCCGGCTAGCTTCCCGGGCATGACGCTGTTCGCCGTTTCGCCCGCTAACTTCCTAGACTGGCGCGCGAAGGCCCACAGCTTCGACGGCATGTCGGCCTACGGCTTCGGACAGTACACTCTGACCGGCAAGGGACGACCGGAAGTAATTCGCATGGTGGCGGTGACAGACGGATTTTTTTCCGTGCTGCATGCCCAACCGATGCTTGGCCGCGTTTTCGTTGAAGGTGAGGACCAGGCAGGCCGAGATGATGAAGTCATCCTGAGCTATAACACCTGGCGCAACAGGTTGGGCACAAACCCCGCGATCATGGGAAGCGACATCCAGCTGAACGACCAGGCCTTCACAGTGGTCGGGGTTATGCCGCGCGGCTTTGACTACCCTATCTACCCCGGCTATCAGCCACAGATGTGGAAGCCGCAGAACTGGACCGGGGAGGAACGCACCATTCGCGATAACCATAATTACGGAGTGATTGCCCGATTGAAGCCAGGTGTCACGCTGGAGCAGGCCAAAGCTGAACTGGCTACCATATCCGACCAGCTGGCACAGCAATATCCCCGGGACAACAAAGGCTGGGGCGCGACTGCCGTTCCGCTATTATAGGTGATGATCTGGTCGGCCAGCGCTGCTGGTTCTGCTGGGCGCGGTCGCATTGGTGCTGCTTATCGCCTGCGCCAATGTCGCGAATCTGCTGCTGGCCAAGATGCTGTCGCGACGCAGATGTCGCCATCCGGTCGGCTCTCGGAGCCAGTCGCCGTCGACTGCTGCAACAAGTGCTTGCGGAGACTTCGATTCTGGCGATTGCGGGCGGCGCGTTTGGTCTCCTCTTCGCGCATTACGGGACTGTGTTCATGGCCAAGTTTGTGGGCAACCAATTGCCGCGATCCGCCATTGGTTTTGATGGATGGGTCTTGGCCTTTACTCTTGGAGTCTCTCTGCTGACGGGAACTCTCGCTGGCCTGATACCGGCGCTGCGCCTGACGAGAGAAGATGTCGGCGATGCGCTGAAACAGAGCGCGGGCCGCACCGCTTCCGAATCGGGGTGGCAGCCGGACGCGCAGCATACTGATCGTTGCCGAGGTCGCGCTGTCGCTCATGCGGCTCATCGGTGCCGGCCTGCTGATCCGCAGCCTGTGGATGCTGCGCGGCGTCAATCCCGGCTTTGATCCCGACCACGTGATCACGATGTTCCTGTCGATTCCGTCAACGAAGTTCACTACTCCGCAGCGGCAGATCAGCTTCTATGATCGCGTGCTGCGGCGCGTACAGGTGTTACCCGGCGTGCAATCGGACGGCGTCATCGATGCGTTGCCGCTGACCGGCGGCGGCTCGCATCAGCCGGTGCAAATCGAGGGACGGACGGTACAGGCAATGGCCGACCAGCCTGAGGTTGACGTCCGCTTGATCAGCCCCCGGTGCAGAAGCGCTATGCACATTCCGCTTCTGCGCGGGCGCGACTTGAATGACTCCGATGTGGCGGGAAGGCCGGGAGTGGTGCTCGTCAGCCGATCCATGGCTAGGCAGTTTTGGCCCAATGAAGATCCGATTGGCAAACATCTGACAATGTACTTTTTTCCCCAGATGACACGCGAGGTAGTCGGCGTGGTTGCCGATGTGAAGGATGATGCACTGAGCCAAACTCGCTCCGCTTCGATGCTCTACATGCCGCTGGGACAACTCTCGGCTAGCAGAGATGGTCAGTGGCAGTCGTTCGGCATGAGCTTGGCAGTGCGCACGCGCACCGATCCACGCAGCGTAATTTCGGCCATCACCAATGCAGTGAATGAAATCGATAGCGAAGTGCCGCTGCTGTATGTCAAAACCATGCAGAACACGATCGATGAATCCCTGCTGCAGCAACGCTTCACCATCCTATTGCTGTCGGGTTTCGCCGGGCTGGCGCTGCTGCTGGCTGCGGTCGGTATCTACAGCGTGCTGGCCCTACGCGGTGCGCTCGCGAGTCCGCGAAATCGGGATTCGCATGGCGCTGGGCGCGCAGATTCGCGATGTGGTGGGCATGGTGGTAGCAGATGGCCTCCAGTGCCGCAGCAGTCGGAATACGGTAAGCCCGGCTCGCGTGTAAGCTCGAATCACACGGGGACGGAACCGCATTTTTCCGGTTTCCCAAACCAGCAAACGTCGGAATAGGACTATGGGCATCAGTAATCCGGAGATTCAAAAGAAGGTGTTCGGACCGAGATGGAAACACGAGATCGAAAAGCAAGGCTGGCCGTTGTGGAAAAGGCTCATGCACCGACTGCAGGACTGTCCTATATGCAAGCCCAAATCTCAAACTCGAAAAATTCAATGAGTGCTTCGATCTGGTTGCCCCCACAACGCCGCCCTTTTCCTTGAATATGGTGAGTTCCGCTCGTATGCTGAGTTTTGCCGACGAGCGCTGGTACCCTCAATTAAATTAGTGTCTTTTTCCTCGCCGAGTTACAAACATGAAGTGCGAATCATTCAGTGCAGTCGCGATGCCTCTTATGCTTATTGTTCTTTCCTTAGTGTCATTTCTGGGATGCGGTGAGGGCAATTCATCGTCTTCCCGTGCTCCGAATACCGAATGGGCGAGTGGCCCAACCTACACGGCGCCACCGCATTTCAGCCACATCATATTTGTCATCCAGGAAAACCGCACGCCGGACACTCTATTTGGCGGAGCTCCCTTCATCAGCAACCCGCCCTGCGCAGGCTGGAACGGATTCGAGCCGGGCATCGACCTCCAAAACGGCGGTCCCAATAAATTCGTCTCGCCCACAACCTGCTCACCTCTGACATCGTCTCCAAACTTAAACGTTGGTGGTGGCAATCATTCGCACGCCGATTGGGAAGCTCAGTACGATGGCGGAAACCTCGACGGGGCCTGCACCGACGGTACTGGCGCTAGCTGTGCCGCAGGAGATATACCCCCCTTTGGCCCGTACATTGCTGTTCAAAAAAGCGTCACGCAGCCGTATTTATCGATTGCCGGCAACTATGGCTGGGCCAATTACATGTTCCAGACGAACCAGGGTCCCAGCTTTCCGGCGCACCAGTTTCTCTTCAGTGGCACTTCAGCGCCGACATGGCCTGGCGACCAATATTCCGACTACTTTGTCCCGGAAAATCCCGGGTTCACTACCAGCGGATGCGACGCAGGTTCTACATCAACTGGCACTCCCCTGCCGGCTCCGCAGTTGGATTGGATCGACCCTACAGGTACAGAAACTACGGTGATTGACCTGTTTCCCAGTCCAACAAATTTTCTGGAGGACGGCTACCAGTGCTACAACCACAACACCCTGGTGACCGCCGCCGATTCTCAAGCCAACACGAGCCCGGTTTCAGACCGACCTGACAAAGCGGGCGCGCCCATCAGCTGGAGATACTACTCCCAGCAAGCCGGTCTAATCTGGAATGCGCCGGAGGCCGTTACGCAGACGTGTTATTCGCAAAACGCCATCGTGCCTAACGCGGCTGGAACTGCCCCGGCGGAGTGCGGCCCGAATCCTGTTACCGGAGCGGATGAGTACAGTCATGTTAGCTTCCCCGTGCCCAGTGTAACCGGTGCGCCGATCCTTACCGATATTCAGAACTGTGACCTGCAGGAGATCAGCTGGGTTACTCCTGATGAAGTGTGGTCGGACCACCCCGGACAAGATCCAAACAATCTCGGGCCCTCTTGGGTCGCAGTCATCGTCAATGCCGTAGGCCAGAGCGCGAACCCGGGAAACAGCGTCGACCCGACGACCGGCAAGAACTGTGACTACTGGGGCAACAACCCCAACGATACCGCCAGCACCAGCATTGAACCGACGGCCATCTTCATCGTCTGGGACGATTGGGGTGGTTTCTACGACCACGTTCCGCCGCCCGCGGTCAATGTCGGTCAGGGCACACCTCCCAGCACCTTCACCTGCGCGAATTCCCAGGGCGGCAACTGGGGATGCGGCTATACCTACGGTTTCCGCATTCCGATGCTGGCGGTTTCGCCGTACACAAAACCAGGGACCATCTCCGGCGCTCTTAGCAGCAACAATGTGCCCACTCTCGCCGAATACGCGAACCTCCCTAAAGAGTGGGTCCACGACTTTGGCAGCCTTTTGAACTTTACCGAGCAGAATTTCTATCCCGCCGGCACAAGAATCGCGCCAGCCGGGTTTACCTACGCAGACGCCAACACGTTCGATACGTCCTACGAGGGGCAGACGGTTGTTCCCCTGTGGGAGTTCTTCACCTCCTCGACGCAACTCCCGTTTACCCCGATTACGCCGGCCATTAATCCGGCAACCGGTTTGCCGTATACCGCCAGCTTCTTCGAACACTATTACGACACTCAATCGGACACCGGGGTTGTACACAAGCCAACGGGCCCGGATAACGACGGCGACGAAGACTAACGATGGTTGTGATTCCACCGTCCTACATGGCACGTAATGTTTGTGCTGGGGCAGTCCAACCCGTATTGGGAGAAATTTCCCCTGCTGAATCATGCGATGAGAATCGGCGCCCCCCGATCCTGGAGCCTGATGGCTCAGCTGGTAGGGCGCGCGACGCGTCAGACCGTCATGGGTAGCTGACAACAGTGACCGGAGTGCTTACATTGGTGATTGTCGAAGGTCCGCCGGTATTATCGATTACGTTCAGGATTCCACCGGATCCGGCCGTGGATAGAAAGACCGTAAGGAGGTCATTAAGGCTCTCTGCCGGAAGGGTGGTGGGAACTTCAAATGCGTTGGCGGCGTAGATAGGGATGCCGAGGTCGAAGTAACTGTAGCTGCCCATGCCCCAGCCGCCGAATCTGGTCACGTTATTCTCAACCTTAAAAGCGGCCCAGCCATCCACGCCGGGAGCCTCCATCCATGCCGCCTGGCTGGGCGGGTCATAGGGCATCTCATTCTGGAAGAAGATGTCCGTACCTTCATTCCCGGCCCAAATCACCTCATACTTTTGATAGTGCTCGACGAAAAGGCCATACGCGGTCACGTTGTCGCCGGTGACCACGAGGCCGGTATCGGCGGTGTTATCGGTCCAGCCGACACCGCTGCCGTGATCAGCGCGCCAGGCCCAGACATCATCCAGAATGGTGTTGTTGCCGCTGACTTGTAGACTGACGGTTGCCTTACCGGGCTCTGCGCCGCCGATGCAGAAAAATACATCCTGAATCGCGGAGGGGTCATTTGAATCTGCCCCGAAGCGCGTTCCGAATTGCAGAAGCAGCGGGGAGCTGGGGATCCCAGCATCGAAGATCATCCCAGAAATCATCACACCTTTCGAGGGAAGCACGATCATCGACACAATTCCATTTTCCGGGATCAGAGTCGGGAAACCGAGACCAAGAACTATGGTATCGGGGCGCGTGACCAGAATGGGCTGGTCGAGGTTGTAGATCCCCGGACTGAGAATCTGGGTTCGGCAATCGACCGAGTAGCCTCCGGCAAATTTGTGCTCGATTCGCAATTGTCCGAGCCGGGTCCAAAAAACAGTTGGGACTGCGCACTGACTCCGCGAGAACTCGAAATTCTGCAGCTGATCGTAGATGGAAAGTCGAACAAAGAAATCGCCGTCAACCTCGCTCTTAGCGAAAATACGGTGGGCGTGCACCGTGCCAATCTAATGCGAGAGCTAGGCATTCATAAGACCGCTGAACTCGTGGTCTACGGCATCCGCAAACGATTGGTGAACATCCTGTGAGTTGCAAGTTGCTACGGAGCGCATGGGGCACCGCGTCCGAGATTGAGGAACTGCTAGTTCGACGGCAAGCTGAGCGTGACACGACTTTGACTGTCGTGGCGCATGA
>JASHRB010000652.1 GCA_030037575.1 Candidatus Sulfotelmatobacter sp.
TTTTGTTTCTGGTGCAGAGTTTGCTTCGACTGAATTGGTTCGCTGCATAACCCGCAATAACAGGAGCAACTGAAGCCATTAGCGCCTTGAGCCAATCCGTGCCAAAACCCCGGCCGGTGTTGCGTACGAACCGGACGGTGGGGGCAGTCGTAATCGGCGGTGACTATCAGGGTTTGGGCATCGTTCGCAGCCTTGGCAGACAAGGAGTGCCGGTGTGCGTGGTTGATGACGAACTTTCAATCGCCCGATATTCACGTTACTGCAAGAAATTCGTGAAGCTCGCGAATCTGCGTAAGGAGCGAGTTGCCATAGACAGTCTGCTTGAACTCGGTACACGGCTGGGCTTAGACGGGTGGGTGCTCTACCCAACCCGTGAGGAACTCGTTGCTGGCATATCGCGTTATCGTTCGGAACTCAGTGAATTCTTTCGAGTTCCCACTCCCGTTTGGGATAGCGTGAGGTGGGCGTGGGACAAGCGCAATACCTACCGTCTAGCGTGCGAACTGGACATTCCAGTGCCTGTAACCCAATATCCACAGAGTATCGACCAACTGTCGGACCTCGACCATCTCGCGCCTCCATTTGCCATCAAGCCGGCGATTAAAGAGCACTTCTTTTACGCCACAAAAGCGAAGGCATGGCGGGCGAACAGCCACTCCGAGTTAAGAACTCTGTTTCGGAAAGCCTCTCAACTCGCGGGTGAGGGAGAAGTCATGGTGCAGGAGTTGATTCCCGGTGGCGGGAGCCAGCAGTTCTCCTACTGCGCATTTTTCCGTAACGGGGAAGCCGTGGGTAAGATGGTTGCGCAGCGCAGACGTCAGCATCCCCTTGAGTTTGGCAGGGCCAGCACGTATGTGGAAACGGTGCACGTTCCCCTTCTGGAGGAGCTTTCCGAGCGATTCTTGCGCGCGATCGACTATTATGGCCTCGTCGAACTGGAATATAAGCTCGATCCACGGGACTCGCAATACAAACTCCTCGACGTAAACGCCAGAAGCTGGGGCTATCACAGCCTCGGGGCCCGCGCCGGCGTGGACTTCAGCTACATGCTCTATGCGGATCAGGTCGGTCGGCCGGTGTCTATCGCTACGGCCCGCGCCGGAGTGTCGTGGATACGCACGACTACCGACCTTCCTGCTGCAATCGTGGGAATTCTCAACGGGGATACCGATTGGAAGAGCTATCTGCGTTCGATCAGAAACTGCAACGTCGAAGCGGTATTTAGTTCGAATGATCCGCTTCCCGGTCTGGCCGAAGTGGCACTCATCCCGTATTTGGCTATCAAGAGAGGCTTCTAATTTAATTCACTCTCAATGCTGTGCCGTCCGAGAATGAGATCTTCCTGGACTCACAATTTGCATGGATAAGAAACCGGTCCGCGTTGTCGAAGTTTCTAGCAGATAAGGAGCTTACGCCATGACTGCTCTCCCCCTCCGGCAAAAAACTGATGCTATTCCCGAACGGCTCGTCAGCATCGACTCCGAGAGTGCAATTTATCGGGATGGCAGTTACCTGAAAAGCAATCCCTCCTGGCACATTGAAGAATCGCCATTCAAGGTGAGACAGATTCGGCGAATGATGACCAAGCAGAAGCTGGCGCCGAAAACGGTGTGCGACGTCGGCTGTGGAGCAGGCCTGGTGCTGGCCGAGCTCCAGCCGCATCTCCCCGCCGATTGTGTTTGCTGGGGCTACGATATCTCGCCCGACGCGCTTGCTATGTCCGCAAACCGAGGGAACGCGAAACTTCGTTTTCGCTTGTGTGATATACGAAAGGACCGCTGCGACACGTTCTTCGATTTGCTCTTGATGCTCGATGTGTTTGAGCACGTTGAAGACTATATGGGACTCGTCAGGTCGGTCCGGTCCAAGGCCAAACAGAAGCTGTTTCACATTCCGCTCGATCTCTCGGTGCAGGCGGTTCTGCGCAAGAACGGTCTGCTGCTTCGCCGTGATCACCACGCGCATCTCCACTATTTCACCAAGGAGACGGCCCTGCGTACGATCAGCGACGTGGGTTACACAATCGTCGACTATTTTTATACTCCTCGCTGCATCGAACTCGGCGACTTGCTGGTCCAGAAGATCGCACGAATTCCGCGACAACTTAGCTTCGGCATGTTTCAGGATTTGACTGTGCGCGTGCTGGGCGGATATAGCCTGATGGTTTTGGCCGAGTAGACGATGCTTTTGCGAGTAATTTGTGCGGTCGTTCTGCTTGCCATCCTGATCGCAGGGCTGTGGCCATTCCGTGCTCCCCAGAATGAAGTGAGCTGGTTGAGCAAGGGAGATGGACTTCTTTTTGGCAAATACGGCAGCATCGTAAGTGCAAGTCCATTCAAGGCTCATGCCTCGGAGGCCGATAATTCTTGCAGCCTGGAGATATGGTTGAAACCGAGCCGGGTAGACTCGGGGGGCATAATCCTCGCGTTTTACCGACCGGAGAGTCAACTCGCACCGCTAGCGCTGCGTCAATACCATACCGGTCTGGTCATCGAACGCAATTTTGAGGAACGCTTCGACGAGAAGACCGAAATCTACATAGGCGATGTTTTTAACGTCCAGAAGCCGGTCTTGCTGACGATCACGTCCAGTAAGGCAGGCACCGCTATTTATGTGGATCGCACGGTGGTCAGAAGAGTTCCAAATTTCGCATTTTCCAATCGGCATTTGACCGGTCAGCTGATAGTCGGCAATGCGCCGTCAACGAGCTATACCTGGTCTGGGCAGTTGAAGGGACTAGCGATTTACGATCACGAACTTTCCGCGGCCGAAGTGTCACAGAGTTTCACGGCTTGGACCGATGGCGATCGGCTGAATGCAGACAACCACCGGAGCGTCGTCGCCCGCTATCTTTTCGATGAAGGGAAAGGGCACGTAGTCCACAACCAAGTCGATTCAGCGACCAACCTTCTGATTCCGAAACGCTTCTTCGTCATGCACGAAAAGTTTCTGGAGCCACCATGGGACGAATTCCGTCCCGGCTGGCATTATTGGAAGAATATCGGCATCAATGTCGTCGGCTTCATCCCGTTAGGCTTTTTCTTCTATGCCTATCTCTCTCAGTCGCAGAGATCTGGAAATTCCACCGCACTCACCATCGTGGTTGGATTCGCCGTCAGTCTGACGATCGAAGTTCTGCAGGCGTTTCTCCCCACTCGGGATTCGGGTATGACCGATCTCATCACGAATACAGTTGGTACGGCCATCGGAGTGATGGCGTTCAGGCACAGAGTTGCCCAAGGCGTGATCCGTGCAACGGAACTTCGCGCTGAGAGGCGCGGGGTTTCCGTTGTATCAGCGTAGCCATAGATCCAGTCCAGTCGATCCTCGAACAACAGCGCGCTGATCGACTTATTTATTGCCTACGCTTCTTGGTCTGTCGTGATTCGACAATGACATTCGCCGCAAGGGGTGATCAGGCTCTTCTCGGAATTATGTCCAGATTGGCTGCGAAACTAACTTCCTGTGGTGTACTGCAAGATCGAATAACGCCCCGCAGGATTGGCAGCGCCAGCCGTCGCGTTGGAGGGATTTTGTTGCCTGAGATCCTGGTAGGAAACGAGATCCACTGGTACGCGCTTCAATTTCGGGAGACCTAAGGGCGCGCGCCCTCTCACTCACGCTTCCCGGAAAACTTCCATGAAAAATGTGGTCGCTTTTATCGACCAAAAGCCGCGCAGCAAAGCATAACCCTCTAAAGCAGCGTTTCCCGGCCATGTCTTCGGGGAAGCCAGCCGGAAGCGCAAGCGAGCGGCTTGTATCTTGTTAAGGCTAAAGCGATTACTGGTGTCCGTGGCCCGCACCAATCTTCAGTTCTAGGGCCTGGATAGAGCAATTTTTCGTTCGATTCGGGGGCGAATCGTGTTATTATCAGTTCACCAATCCCCCCGAATTTCCCCCTTTTTGGATTTTGCTGGGTTGCTATTTCGTTAAAAAGGCGGGTCTCTCATCTGGCTATGCAAAATACTGCAATCGTTGGCGCCGGCCCTTATGGACTTTCAATCGCTGCGCACTTCCGAAGCCGGGGAATCCCTTTCCGGATTTTCGGCCGTCCCATGGATAGCTGGCAGGCTCACATGCCGAAGGGCATGCTGCTGAAGTCGGACGGATTCGCCTCCAACATTTCCGACCCGACGGAAGAATTTACCCTGGGAAGGTTTTGCGCCGGGCTAGGAATCGAATACTCCGACACTGGTATTCCGGTTCGGCTTGATACCTTTACAAAATACGGGCTCGCCTTCCAGGAACGGATGGTGCCGGAACTCGAGGACAAGCAGGTCACCAGTATCGAGCGGTCGTCTCAAGGATACTTGCTGAAACTCGACACCGGTGAGAGCCTAACCGCTCGCAACGTGGTGCTTGCGGTCGGCATCACTCACTTCGACTACGTTCCGGAAAATCTGCGGCACGTGCCCGCGGAATTTCTCTTCCATAGCTCCCGGCATCACGATGTTGAACAGTTCCGCGGCCGCGAAGTGGTCGTGATTGGCGGAGGTTCTTCGGCCCTGGACTGGGCTGCCTTGCTCGAAGAAGCTGGAGCGAGTGTGCAACTGGTGGCGCGGCAAGCGGCCTTGAAGTTTCACGGGAAGCTCAGCGGGCAACGGCGCTCGTTGTGGGAGCGCATTCAGCGTCCGCAAACCGGACTCGGACCGGGTTGGCGCTCGAGCTTTTACGCCAATGCACCGGCGGCCTTCCATCGTTTACCTGACAGCTTGCGCTTGGAAATTGTCAGGAAAACACTGGGTCCATCCGGCGGATGGTTTGTGAAGGACAGAGTCATGAATCATGTGCCGCAATTGCTGAGCCACACCGTCGAGGGAGCCGAGGTGAAGGAGCGCAAAGTGCACATTCGCCTTCGCGCGCAGGACGGTGCAAAACGTGAGATTCGGGCGGATCACGTGGTCGCGGCCACGGGTTATCGGGTTGACCTGGAACGGTTGACCTTCGTCAGTTCAGAAATTCGCTCGAAATTGACCACGCTCGGCGGAACTCCCGCGCTCTCCTCAACCTGCGAGTCGTCGGTGCCGGGACTTTATTTTGTGGGAATCGCCGCGGCCAATAGCTTCGGCCCAGTCATGCGGTTTGCCTTCGGCGCAGACTTTGCAGCGCGCACCGTCACCCGAGCCCTGGCGAAATCGCTTTCGCGGAAGGCAGAATTGGTTCCGGCGGCAACTGCCGTTGGCGCTGCGAAGTAACAGTGGGCGATTTGAAAATCTTCTCCATGGGTATGTTGTCGATTTTCCTTCGCTGAGATCTGTGAACGGATGAAGCGAGAGACCATTGCAATCCATGCCGGGTACGACGGGGACCCCACGACGAAAGCCGTGGCTGTGCCCATCTATCAGACCGTAGCCTTCGAGTTCGACAGCGCCGAGCATGGCGCCGCGTTGTTCAACCTGGAAGTCCAGGGGAACATTTACACGCGGATCGGAAACCCGACCAACACGGTTCTGGAAAGGCGCGTGGCGGCGCTTGAGGGCGGCGTGGATGGACTTAGCGTCAGCTCCGGGATGGCGGCGATCGAGTATTCGCTCATCAACATCGCTGAAGCCGGCAACAACATTGTTTCTACTCCGCAGTTGTATGGCGCCACTTATACGCTGCTGGCGCATATCTTCCCCAAGCGGGGAATCGGCTCACGTTTTGCGGCCACCGATCGCCCGGAGGACGTGGAGAAGTTGATCGACGAAAATACTCGCGCGGTTT
>JASHRB010000653.1 GCA_030037575.1 Candidatus Sulfotelmatobacter sp.
AGCACGCGCAGATTCTCGCGCTCTTTGCGTTCTTCGTCGGAGTAGAAACGCGCCTTCTCGAACTCGTGGTTGGCAATCGCGTTTTCCATGCGGTGCACGATGAACTTAATGCGTTTCTGCACTTCGCTGATTTCTTCGGGCTGCGACGTCTGGCGAAGCTTTACGCGAGCGCCGGCCTCATCGACCAGGTCGATGGCCTTGTCCGGCAAGAAACGGTCCGGAATGTAGCGGTTGGAGTGCGAAACCGCGAAGTTGATGGCGTCGTCGGTATAAGTGACGGCATGGAATTTCTCGTAGCGATCTTTAATTCCGAAAAGCACTTTTACCGCATCGGCTTCGCTCGGCGGAGGAACCTTGACCGCCTGGAAGCGGCGCTCGAGAGATCGGTCCTTCTCGATGGACTTGCGGTATTCGCCGGGGGTGGTTGCGCCGATGCACTGAATTTCGCCGCGCGACAGTGCGGGCTTCAAGATGTTGGCCGCATCGAGTGAACCTTCGGCGGATCCGGCGCCCACCAGGGTATGCAGCTCGTCGATGAAGATGATGGAATTCTGCGATTCCATCAGTTCCTTCATGATGGTCTTCAGCCGCTCTTCGAACTGGCCACGATATTTTGTTCCGGCCACAATCAAAGAGAGGTCAAGAGCAAGAATTCTCTTATCCGCCAAGAACGAGGGCACTTCGCCGTCCGCGATGCGCTGCGCCAATCCTTCAACGATGGCGGTCTTGCCCACGCCGGGCTCCCCGATCAACACCGGATTATTCTTCGTGCGGCGGCACAAAATCTGCACCACACGTTCCAGTTCCCCATCCCGGCCCACCAGCGGGTCAAGCTGGCTATCCATCGCGGCCTGCGTAAGGTCGCGCGAGAACTCGCTCAACAAAGAAGACTCGCGCTGGCGTTGCGGCTGTGCTTTTTCCTGCGTGGTGCGCGCCAGTTCCTCGCGGATCGTCGAAAGCCTCAGACCACGCTCGTGTAGAATTTCCGCAGCGAAACACTTCTCTTCGCGCAGCAATCCCAATAAAAGATGTTCCGTCCCAATGTGGCGGTGCGAGAGGCGCTCCGCTTCCTCGGCCGCATAGGCCAGCACGCGCTTGCACTCGTTGCTCAGGGGCAGATCGACCGAGGTCGAAACCTTCTCCCGGATGGTGGTGTGGCCTTCAATCTGTTTGCGGATGGATTCCACCGAGGCGTGGGAGCGCAGAAAGCGGTTGGTTAGGGCTTTATCTTCGCGCAGGAGCCCCAGCAGCAGGTGCTCGGTCTCGATGTAAGGCGATCCGAACTGGCTTGCTTCGTAGCGCGCAAAGAAGATGACGCGCCTGGCTTTCTCCGTGTAACGCTCAAACATAATGCCCTTCCCCCTGGAACTGGCGGCCGAGAAGGCACCCGCCTTGTCGACCCCTAACGAAACCCTGAGTTGACGCTTGTCGCTGGCATCCCATCCCCCGTCAATTTTCCATTATGCAAGCAAGGGGTAGAGAACCCAAGTACACAAACGTTTCTGCAATGTTACCGAAGGAACCTGTTGAAATTGCCTCCTGGCATCGATAGGACAATTTCTTGCACCTCGTCTTACTAATCTTTTCTAAACCATCTGCCGCTAAGCAGGCAACGATTCAGGACTGATCTCTTCCATTCGCCCCCGCTCCAGGCGCAGAACCCGGCGGCAACGCCGGGCGAACGACAGATTGTGGGTTGCGATTAAAGAGGTGAGTTGATGCTGGCGATGCAATCGCGCGATCAGTTCGAAAACCGCTTCCGCGGTCTGCCCATCCAGATCACCGGTGGGCTCATCGGCCAACAATAACTTCGGACCGGTGATCAGAGCGCGCGCCAAGGCCACGCGCTGCTGCTCGCCGCCGGAAAGCTCACCCGAGCGATGATGAGAGCGCCGCCCCAGTCCGACTTCGCCCAGCCAGCTGAAAGCTTGGGGGGCGACTTCCGCCCAACGCAAACCGCGCTGGAGCAGAGGCATGGCCACATTTTCAGCGGCTGTGAACTCCGGCAACAGGTAATGAAATTGCCACACGAAGCCGGCGTCGCGATTGCGAAATCTTGCGGCGTCGTCCGCCGATAGCGAATTCAGCATCAATTCGGCGCAGTATACGTTACCGGCGGAAGCGCGATCAAGGGCGCTTAGGATGTGCAACAAGGTACTCTTGCCTGCGCCAGATTCGCCGACGATGGCGAGCATTTCGCCCCGCTTCACCTCAAACGATAAATTCTCAAAGAGCACCAGATCCGATTCGCCGGACCGAAAAACTTTCTTTAAACTTTCAACCCGCAGCAGCGTTTCTTCTTTCTCCGCTGCTTGGCTGTTTAGATGCACGCCGCCTCCGCCAAGGTCCATCCTCTCACACCCCTAGTCGCCCGCCTCGGTGACCGTAGTCTGGCCATATTCTCACATTTGGAATTTGCTCGATATGGCACCGTCGAACCATGTGGCCATAGGTTACGTCATGGCACTTGGGTTACGGCGAGCCACTGCCCGTCGCCGTTCTCCGTCCGGAGAATATAGCCCGCACGCAATGGTGCCGCCGTGACCAGTATCACAACTTTGATGCGAAATGGAAGAAATGAAGAAAAGAAGTTTTCCAGATGGCGGCGGGGCGGAGGCGCTCGGCTTCTGGACCGCTAGACCTCGAGGTTTGCCTCCGCTCCGGCAAATTGCCGCAAAGACTGCGCGTAGGGAGGACGGGCGATGCCGCGTTCGGTGATGATGGCGGCAACGTATTTTGAGGGGGTTACGTCGAATGCCGGATTTTCGACGGCCACGCCGTCGGGGACCATTTGCTTTCCTGCGATGTGAGAGACCTCTTCGGGATTGCGCTGTTCAATGGGAATCTGGCTGCCATCGGGACAGGCCAGATCGACCGTGGAAAGCGGTGCAGCCACGTAAAAAGGAAGGTGGTTCTCTTGGGCAAGAACCGCGACGCTATAGGTCCCGATCTTGTTGGCCACATCGCCGTTGGCCGCGATGCGATCGGCGCCGACCACGATGGCTGCGATCTTGCCCTGCTTCATCATCGCACCGGCCATGTTGTCGGAGATCACCGTTGTCGGAATGCCGTCCTTCATTAGCTCCCAGGCCGTGAGCCGCGCTCCTTGCAGAAACGGCCGAGTCTCGTCGGCGTAGACGTGAATTTTCTTGCCCTGCGCGACGGCCGCGCGGATCACGCCCAGCGCGGTGCCATACCCTGCCGTCGCCAGAGCGCCGGCATTGCAATGCGTGAGCACGCCTCCGGAGCTGGGCATCAGCCCCGCTCCGTGGCGTCCCATCGCCTGATTGGCGGCAATGTCTTCGGCGTGCATGCGCTGCGCTTCCCCGATCAGTTCCCCCTGGATGTGCGCCAAAGAGCGAATTTGCAGACCCTCGAATTTCTCCTTCATGCGCTGGATCGCCCAAAACAGATTCACGGCCGTCGGTCGCGTCCGGCCGATGACTTCACAAATGCGGTCGAGATCGCGCTTGAGCTCACCCACAGTCTCCGCTTTGGAAGCGCGTACTCCCAGGGCGATGCCCATCGCCGCGGCTACCCCGATGGCGGGAGCACCACGAACGATCATGGTGCGGATCGCGTCGGCCACCTGCTCGTAAGTTTTGCAGGTAAGGTAAATCTCCTGCGTCGGCAGCTTGGTCTGGTCGAGGAAGCGGACGCCTTGCTCAGTCCATTCGAGGGTTTGAATCATGAATCGGTTCTGGCTTCTCCCTGGTCAAATTTGGCAGCCGTTCCGTGCGTCGGCCAACCGGCAGGGAATATCTCGGCCGCCGAAGGTTGCGGGGCTTTGGGCCGCGTTCACATTTTGTGTGCCGCGCAACGGTTACGCGGATTGTTGGTGACCGCCGGCGCGGCGCAAATCTCGCAAGCGGCGCCCCCGGCCGAGAGCACCGGCTCGGTGTCGTCGGTTTGCATACGGTGCTCGGCTCGAACCTCATTGGCCGTAAAAATGGAAACAAACGGCGCGGGCGATGCCGCTTTCTCTACGTTGATTCGGCCCTTCGCCTCCTCGCGTTCGACCAGACACATCGCCCCCGCAATCTCGAACCCGAACTCACGCGCGGCTGCGACCGCCTGCACCGTGGAGGCGCCCGTCGTGCATACGTCATCGACAATGACAACCCGCGCACCTTTCTGGCGAAAGCCTTCAATGCGCTGTGCCGTTCCGTGCTGCTTCTCCGCTTTACGAACCAGAAAGCCGGGCAGGTCGCCGGTGACCACCGCAACCGCAACCACGATCGGATCGGCTCCCATGGTTAGCCCGCCGATCGCTTGCGCCTTCCATCCCCGCTTGCCGATCTCTTCGGCAAACACTTCCCCGGTCAGGCGGGCGCCCTTCGCATCGAGCGTGGTGGTTCGGCAATCGATGTAGTAATCGCTGGTGGCCCCGGAAGAGAGCTTGAACTCGCCCAGCTTGAAAGACCTGTGGGCGAGCAAACGCAGGAGATCCTGTCGCGACGAAACCATGAAGCTTAACCATATCATGGAGAATCGCTCCTCGCCTGCCGCGCCCGGCAGGGAACTCGCCGTCGCCTCAACCGTCCGTGATAACCTGAAAGCCACCGCTGAAATTCTGCCGTGAGGTAGGGAATTGGGGAGTTCGCGAAAGTTTTTTTTGTTTTTTCTGGCGGCTCTGCTGCTGGCCAGCCTGCTTGCTGACTTTTGCGCTTTCGAACTCGCGCCTCGGGCCTTTGCCGAAGGCACCCGACTGTGGGAGCAATCCAAATTCGAAGATCTCATCAAGGGAACGGCGAACGGCGTGGCGGTAGACAGCGCCGGCGGTTTGGAGTTGGCGCCGACGTTTAAGAGTCTCTATGCCACGCCTTCGAGCTACATTTGGGCCATCGCCGCAGATGATGCTGGAAACGTTTATATCGCCGCGGGAGCGCCGGCGCGGGTGTATCGCCTTACGCCGGAGGGTAAGGCGGGGATCATTTTCGAGCCCAAGGAACTCGAGGTGCAGGCGTTGAAAACCGGCCCGGGCGGGATCATTTAC
>JASHRB010000654.1 GCA_030037575.1 Candidatus Sulfotelmatobacter sp.
GAATTCACCTCAAGAAACTCGATGATTTAGCTGTGTATGGACCTATTGCCACACTTGCCCTCTCTCTCATCGCGCTTCTAACCTGCGATTTGCAAAGCCAAGCCGATCATCCACCTGGCAAACAGGAACGACCTGGCAAAAAGGAACTGCGTGATCTGTTTATTACCTTGGGTTTGCTGGCATTTGTTATGTTTTTCAAGGGTTATGTGCGCGTTGGGACGTTGAACATGTTTATTTCCCTTCTTCCTTCGTTACTTCTGACTGCCGTCCTTTTCGAATATAGGATGTCGCTTCCTCGGTTAGAGCAGATCCTAGTTAACTGTCTTGCCTGCTTCTTCATCTTTACGGCTGTGTTCTCTGCAGCTAAAGCGACGAGATTTGACTTGTTACAAGGCTCTATTCCGGAGAGAATAGGCAGAGTGCTCTTCGCTTCTGGAAAGCCAGCTCCCGAACCGGAACTAGGCTGGTGCAAGCTGTCGGGCCCTATCATAAGAGGTTTCTGCTCTCTCGAGGACGATGGTCTTACCAAGCCAAGTCCAGAAGTGCAATCAGCGTGGTGTAAACGGTCGAACCCCCTGACGAGGGGTTTCTGCTTTCTTGTGGACTATGGCCGTATACAGACCATTGAGTTCATAGAGGCCAATACACGTCCTGACCAGCGGCTGTTCGTGGGACTAAGCAGACATGACAGGATTATCGGAAACGACAACCTTATCTACTTCGCGGCTCAGCGCCTGCCCGCTACAAAGTGGTCACACTTCGATCCAGGATTACAGAATAGCTACTCTGTCCAATCGGATATGGTTGGCGAACTGAAGGCAGCTTCTCCACCGTATATAGTTCTGGATTCGGAGTTCGATTCGATCTATGAGCCGAATGATAGCTCAAGAAGCACGGGCGTGACCTTAATCGACGACTTCATTCACAGCAAGTATAGATATGTTCAGAGTTTCAGTGAAATGTCGATATGGCAGCTCATTCCAGGGAGGGATGATAACAGCGCGATGGTTGCAGGAGGTCGCCCCTGATTGTGGTTCTTTGAAAAGCGCGGCCACGGAGGAAAAGCTTTCAGTCCGGGCTGAAATCAGGAGAAAGTTGATTACACCTGACTTATGCACGCTTTTCTGAGTTGAGTAGCAATCACCGCACTGATTTGGACGTTGGGGGGCACCACGGCGGTTACCCCCAGTAAAATCAAGGCTCACGAGACCCGCATAGAATGCCTGTTTTGCGAACTTATCGGGAAACCCAATAAAAATGCGCCTTTCGCGTATGCTATTTCGTTCGTGTCTTTTCGGTAATGCTGCGTAACTTGAGGGTCCGGCGGCGATCTTCAGAAAAGGTAACCTTGCGCCACCCAGTACTGCCAATCGGCGATGGCCTGAGCAGTTGATTTGTTTTCGTCCATGGGGGTGAGCTGACACAACGGAACCGCTACTTTCCGGCCTTGCCAGCGGATGAGGACGAGCATGTCGCCGGTGCAGTTTTCTTCTGGTGCAAGGCACAGAACTTCGACGGTTTCTCCTTTTTTGAGGGGCGAGACCACCTTGGAAGTCGTACATTGGGCACAAAAGGGAAAGTGGAGTTTGTCCTCCAGATAGTAATACCAACCCATGGCCCGCTCTTCGGGACCATAGGCGTCCACCACGATCTGGTTCTCGATTCGTTCTTCTCGCGTAGAGTTGATTCTGGGTTTTGCCATGAAGAACCCTCAGCTGACGGTCCGTGACAAGGTCTCGCGATAGTTCCAGGGCATCCATTCCGGGGGATGGTCGGCCAGTTCCGCAGCGTGACGCTGTAAGTCGGTCAGGTAATCTAGCTAGTTGGCGTCGCCCAACTCCGCCGTGTGAATGAGGGTCATGAACAGATCGCCCACTTGGGCGCCGTTCAGCGTGCGATAGAAAAGGGCATTTTTGCGATGTAGAATCGCACGCTTCAATCCCCGTTCCACGATGTTATTGTCCAGCGGGGCTCCTGCCTTCCGCAAAAATAGAGTCAGTGCCTTCCAGTGCCGCAGCAGATAGGTTATGGCCTTGCCCAGACCGGAGTTGGGCTCTGTCTTGCGCTCGGCGAACTGCCCTTCCAGCCATTGCTGGAGTTTTTCCATCACCGGGCCGCTGTTCTCCTGATGAAACCGGAGCCGTTCCTCGGCGGTCAGACCGCGTTCGCGAGCTTCCGCGTCGTAACCATAGACATCGCCCAAACTCTCCAGCACGTAACGGCATTGCTCGGGAAAGCTCCCCGCCACTTCCACAAACTGCCTGCGACCGTGGGCGAGGCAGTTCGCCAACAGGATCTCGACCCCGGCCGCTAGCTTGGGCACGTTGCGCGCGAGAGCATCGCACATCTGAATGGGTGGTCCGAGTTCGCCTGCCCGCTGTTGCAATACCTCCGCCAGGTTCTCGCCGGCATGCTTCGCTCCGGTGAAGTACAAGGCGATGCGGCGCCCCTGCCCAATGGCCACGATGCCACTGGTGAAAACTCCCGTCCGCTCGTCGCTGGGATCGCGCAGCAAGCGCAGCACCCGCATGCTGGTGTCGTCATTGTGCATCACCTCGCCTTGCGCCGCCTGCCGGATTAACTCGTCGCGCGCCGGCTTGATGACCTCCGCAGCTTCTTCAACGATCTCCCATTGTGTCGCCGCCGGCAATGGAATCCCCAGATGCCGTTCCAGTTGTTCCAACCGATAGAACGGTGTGCCGCTGCCATACTTGAGTTGTGCGATCATCGCGGCCGCGGTCTGGTCGTACTTCTCGGGCCCGACTCCTTCCGGTTCTGGCGCCGTGAAGATCTGTCCACAGGCTCCGCAGCGCAATCGTTCCAGCGAATAGACCGCGGCCGTCAGCGGCGCCTGCCCCATGATCCGCACCAATACCTTGGGCTCTTTCTGCACGTAGACATTGCCTTTCCCGCACTCCGGGCAGCGATCGCCATGTTTCAACTCGGGGTGAGGGACCGGCACTTGGTGGGCTTCCCGGTAGGCCTCAGCGCCGTTGCGTCCGTGGCCAGGGGGAGGATCCGACTTGGGCTGTGGGGAACCGCTCGGCGACTTTCGCTCCTCTCGGTCACCGGTCGACGCTACCCCCAGTTGGGCCAGAATATCCTTGGTCTTTTCCGTGCTGGCTGGCAACAACAGTTGCCGCAGATGCCGAATGGTGGTGTCCCTATCGGCCACCAACTCGGTCAGATATTCCAGCGTGTCGATCGCTGCTTTGAGCTTGCGGTAGTCTTCTTCCGATAGCTTTTCTCGGGCGCGCTCCAGTAACTGTTCCAGTTCCTCGGCGCCCAGATCGATCCGCTCCATCGGCGTCACCTCTGCACCTCACTCAGTCGTTGACGAAACCGTCGATCGAGGGGATAGCCCAGAACCTGTTTGATCGACCGGTTGGGCCGACCCGTCTGGTCATCCTTGCCCCGCCCGGTCGTCTCTCCCAGCAACACCCAGTTAGCTGCCCGATAGCAAGTCCCACGGAAACGCTCCGGATCCACGAAGGTTTCTAGAAAGTAGATCGGATGTCCATAGCTCTGCTCCCAATCGGCCGAGATCCTCTGCGCCATCCGGCTGAGGATATGCGATGCCAGATGCTCGACCCGGACCCAGGGCAGAATCAGAAAACGCGTGTTGTAAGCCACCAAGCCGATGTTCTGCCGCCGTGCCTCCCGGCTCCATCCGATGTAACGATCCCGACTGCCCAGATGGCGTGGTGCCGACGACCACGCCAAAGCTGCCATGGGCCGCCCCTGCGCCCACACCAGGTACTTCAGGTGTTCCCCCACCGGTTGTTCGTAGCCCAGGTAGTGATGCTCCTCCATCAGGCTATTGAACAAGCTCTCCTGCGGCGTGCGCCGCACCGCTTGGAACTCGAGAGGCTGAAGATTCGCCAAGCGATCCACGATCGGCGTCCCATCTATCTCGGCGCGGGCCGGTCGTGCTCGCTGCGCCAGCGGGTTGTGGCGTACATAACTCACCGGTGGCAACGCGATTTGACCCGCACGCTCCAGCATCAGCAACATCCCACGGCAGACCATGTCGCGTAGCGCGCCATTGGCTTGCCGCCACCCCCAGCTCTCGCACAGCTGTTGGGAAAGCGTGCGTCGGCTCGCGTTCGGCTGCGTAGCAATTAAGCGGCGTATATAAAGGATGTCCGTGGCACTGATTTCTCGGCCTCGGTACGCCATGGCGGCGGTCTCCATGCGCTGCAGTATGCCCTCTTCGTTCTTGGAACGTAAGAGAAAAATGCTCCCGGCGATATTTTCCTGGATGCCCTCACTTGACCCCATTGACCCGCCGCCACATCGGCGCCGCACGGATCCGCGAAACATCTCCCGCCGCCAACAACAACTGCCCTTCGTAAGCTTCTAATGTTTGGGCCACTCCTTCACAAGTTGGCCACCATACAAAACGCCCCTGCGAAAGCCGCTTTTGGGCAAGCCAGTAACCTTGGCCGTCATAGCTGAGGAATCGAATCGCGGTTCCGCTGCGGCTCCGAAACACGAAAACACAGCCGGAAAATGGGTCTTCTGCAAGCGCCTCTTGGCAGAGCCGGACCAACGAGTCAATACCTTTTCGTCCGTCGACCGGCTCGATCGCGACCAACACTCGCATCTGGCTCGTAATCTGAATCATCGCCCCACCCTTTGCCAGGCCTGCAGCAGCGCCGCCCAATCCGGTGGTGCGCTGCTCTTGCAATGGATCCGCAGCTTCGAACCACGAATGGATTCGAACTCAATCACGTATTCATCGACACTCACCTTTGGGGTGCCGATGAGTTCGACGAATCTCGGTGGGGTCTT
>JASHRB010000655.1 GCA_030037575.1 Candidatus Sulfotelmatobacter sp.
CCTCGCCGTAATAATCCCAGTCCTGCGAGTTGTCGACCTGGTAGTAAAGGGTCTTGGTTTTGTCGTCCCACATCTTCATCAGCCAGTTGATGCCGAAGGCGGCTTCGCTGGTAAAGTCGGACGACGCGGGCGACCCCTCGCCGCTGTTGCCGGCGTAGGAAATCGAAAGCGGAGGAGCAGGCGGATTCAGCGGCGCATGCGCTCCCATTTGATTTGGAAAATCGCGAACTCCAATCTGCATGAGCGCCGACGTATAGCTCAGCGTCTCGACATATTTCATGTAGTCGCCAGCGTCCCACCAGCCGCCGGAAGCGTCGATGTTGGAAAGATGCGCGGAAACTAACGGCGGCGTCGGTGGCACGTTGTCAATGAAGTCGTTGCTGTCGAGCAGCGGCGTCGCATAGACATGGGCATTTTCGTCTTTTAAGTGACCAGGAGCGGTGCGTAGCGCATTAGGGATGAAATCGCGCCCGTCGCGCTCGGTTTCGTAAAAAAACAACGTGTTCAGAAGGAGGCCGGAATAGAGAATTCGCGCTTCATTTACAGCAAAGCTCGGCGAGGTCGCGGCCGATGGGCCTGCGACCGAAATTGTATAAAAATCACCTCCCGGCGCACTGAAGTCGATCGCGTACACGTTATATGAAACGGTCGCGCTGTGACTCCATGTACCGAGCAAAGCGCCGACCGAACCCGAATATACGGTTACGCCTTCTGCATCAACGACCTTGAAACTCGCTCCGCCCGCAGTGGCGGTGGTCATCAAATACGCGCGGAACGGCGCTTTCCCGGTTTCATAGCCTGCCTGGCTAACCCGCACATAGGCAGATTGCGCCTGGGCCGCAAACAGAAAAGGAATAGGAACAGCAAGAACCGTGCTGACTAGAACCAGGCGGCGGAAAGTGATGCGGGCGGCGGGAAACAGCATAGCTTCCTCTTTAACGCGCTGCAAATTGACTGTATTAAATGGGTTTAATACAGGCGTCAATCATCGCTTTTTTCCCATCGCGCGTCAAGCGAGAGCTCCCCGCACTTCGCGTGGCCGTAATCGGGCTTTGCCTGTCTCGTTGTTCGGGATTCCGCCGGAGGCAAGGATGGCTCTGCGCGTACGCAACCTCACCGCCTTCGCTGTCGTTCGTCAATTTTTCTATCTGATTCACGAGCGTCTTTTTTGAGAAAGCCTGCAAGCGAGGTGCAATCGCAGAAAAAGCGGTTGGACGCTGAGCATAGTGCAACCAGCCACATTGCCAATCCGCGGGCACCGGAATCATTGAATTCGAAACTAGCGATCGCAGACCCCGGCGGTCACCACGTGGCTTTAATCGTTGGGGATTCCGTCCGTATCGAGAATCTGCGCAGCGGATCGCCGCGCCTGGGAAATGTCGTGCGAGATGCGCTCCGCCTGCACCTGTGCATTTCCCGCTTCAGCGACCTCGCCGGCGCGACCGAGAGCCTGCGCTAGCAACAAGTAGCCGACGTCTGTAGGTTCCACTTTCATCGCCCGCGAAATCTGCGCTACCGCAGAGGCGTTGTCGCCGTCGCGCTCGGCCAGCAATCCAGCGCCGACGAGAGCGATGGGATTGTCAGGGTTCTGCTCAAGAGCCGCGCCGTAACTGATTCTGGCTCGGGCAATATCGTCCGCTTGCATAAACGCTGAACCCAAACAGCCCAGAGCATTGGCCCGGGAAGCATTATCGTCGGCAGCATCTACGGCCTTTTGCAATTGCTCGATGGCATCCTGCACGCGCCCGTGCGCTAGTTCAAAAATGGCGATTGAGACCATCTCCGACGAGTGATACGCGCCTAATGCTTCCGCTGCTCTGTACTGCGCGATAGCGTCATCGACGCGGCCCTCCTTGGCCAACACCTGAGCCAGACCGTCATGCGCCGTATAGTTGTCATCGGTTACGCTGAGTGCATGTTTCCACAGAGTCTCACCGTCATACCAGTAACCGATTTGGCGACGGGTAAGCATTCCGAGCGTGGTGAGAATCACAACCGCCGGGACCGCGAGCCAAACCGGCGAAATTTTTCTTTCGCCCGCTGCATCTGCGACTCCCCACGCCAGACAGATAAATATCCCTATAAAAGATAAGTAGGCGTAACGATCTGCCATCGCCTGCACGCCAACCTGCACCAAGCCAATCACCGGCACCAGCGTACCCAGAAACCAAAACCAGCCCACGACCAGATAACGTCGGCGCGACCGCAGAGCGAGAACGGTAAGCGCCAGCAAGATTGCGGCCGAAGCAATGATCTGCCAAGGGGGAAGAAAGCGACCAAGATGCGGATAGAGCACGGCCAGTCGCGTGGGCCAGAATAGCTTTCCCAAATAGCGGACGTAGGCGACCAGCGCGTTTCCAAATCGCACCCAATTCGAAGCTGCCCGGATCGCGTGACCTCCTTTTTGAGCAATCATCGTAATGACCGCGCTGCCGGCTGAAAGCAGCAGCAGCGGCACTTTTTCAAGAACAAGAAAGGTGAAAGATCGCGGCTCGACATCGCTAGTCCAGCGGCCATCGGAACTTCGCTGACCCATTCGTTGCAACGGCCAGTAATCCCAAAGCAATAGCACAAACGGCAGGGTGATGATTTCCGGCTTCGCCATCAATCCGAGGGCAAAGAGAACTGCGACCAGCGCATATCTTCCAATGCTGGCTTTGCCGGCGCTGGATTTGCGCACGTACCGGCGATAAGCATGCAGGGTAAGCAGAAAGAAAAACATGCTCAGCACGTTTTTTCGTTCCGCGGCCCAAGCCACCGACTCCACATTGATCGGGTGCAGCGCGAACCATGCCGCAACCATAAGGCTCGGCCAAGTTGAACCCGTGGCGATTTCCAAAAGCAGAAACAGCAGGACCACATTCGCGGCGTGGAACAAAAGGTTCACGTAATGAGTGCCAACTGGATTCAACTTGAAGAGCCGGTAATCAAGCGCGTGAGAGAACCAAGTAAGAGGATGCCAATTCGCATCGTCACGACTGGTAAAGGCCCACTTCAGCATGCTCCAGGTGAAACCCTCGCGCAGGTGAGGGTTCTCCGTGACATAGCCGTTGTCATCGAAGTTCGTGAATCCGTTGTGGACCACTGGACTATAGAAAGCGAGGGTGACCAGCACCAACAGAAGGCACAAAATCGTGCTGCGTTTCTCACGAAAATCCCGGAAGCGGTCCGGGACCGGAGAAGCAGATGAAGATTTCATTGCGGTTGCAAATCCGGTGGAAGGCAAAATGAATCGAATCCCGCCTGCTTAAGTTAAGAACAATTATATGCATGGGGATTTGCATCGAAAAGCCAGGTCACAGTGTCACGACATCACTTTTGTAACCCCTGGCGTTTTGGTTGCAAGACGCTCGCTTTCATGCGTTCTAGGCGTATTGGTCACACGCGGCGCGGGTGCCGCGAAGCGTCAGTGAAGATGACAGATTTTGGCAACAAACCAACTCCTGGAGCACGGTATAATTGCCCTAAAGTTTGATACCGTATTGAAAATAACGAGATTGTAAGACACAGGTCTGAACCAAAGTAACTGGTTGGTTTGGCCTGGGAAGTGCGAATATCAAGCCTGACTGCGTCATTCCATGACCAGCACGAAACTAAAAAGTCCAAGACGAGGGAAAAAAGAGATGCGGAAACAACAGAAAGGTTTCTCACTGATTGAGCTGCTGATCGTGGTTGCCATCATCCTGATCATCGCAGCTATTGCTATTCCAAACCTGATGCGTGCGCGTATGGCCGCCAACGATTCCTCGGCAGCCGGTTCCGAGCATACCATCATCGTCGGTGAAGTCGGTTATTACGGCGCTTATCCTGCTACGGGCTACGCCGTTCTGTCGAACCTGGGCGGCGCGGCTTCGCCTTGTGTTGCGGCCACGAATTCCGGTTGCTTGATCGACAACAACCTGGCAACCAACGGTGGTGGAACCGGAAAGAGCGGCTATAGCTTTGCTGCCACTCCGAACACACCCTCATCCACGGTCGCAGCGGACTTCTACACTACGGCTGCGCCGTTGTCAAACGTGACCGGTACGAAGGCGTACTGCGCGGTGGATGATGGCGTGCTGCGTTGGGGTGGAGCAGGCGTCATTACTGCGCCGACCTCATACCCCACCTGCCAGGGCTGGACTCCGCTCCAGAACTAACTTAGCTTGCTAGGAGGTTTCTGGTGCATAACCGAGAGCAGCGGATGCAAATCCGCTGCTCTTCTTGTTTTTCCGCTCGTTCGCCCTCGTCGCCCTTTGCAGATTCGGTCACGAAGGTAACTCGGAGGAAACCAGACCCGAGTCCTCTGCAAAATCTCTCGTGCTATAAATGCCTATAGGACACAAGGGCGACTCATTTTGTTTTCCAGTGCAACACCGACAACAGCACACCCGACCGAGGTCTCCCGCCCAGGATGGTTATTCATTTCCAGCGAGAAGCGAAGAGCGTTTTTATGCCTGGTGTTGGCACTCGGGACGCTGGCCTTCTACAACCCCATTATCCACAACGGCTTCACGCATTTCGACGATTACGGCTACATCGTCTACAACCATCACGTGCGGGCAGGCCTGAGTTGGAGCACGGTGAGATGGGCATTCACAAGCTTTGAGCAAGACAATTGGCACCCCCTGACCTGGCTCTCGCATGCCTTCGATTGTCAGCTCTTCGGGCTGAATCCGGCGGGTCCGCATTATGAAACCGTTATTTTGCACGCGGTGAACGCGATCTTATTGTTTCTGCTTTTGGAAAACGCGACCGCGTGGGTTTGGCCGAGCTTCATGGTCGCAGCGCTGTTCGCACTCCATCCGGTAAATGTAGAGTCGGTGGCTTGGGCCTCGGAGCGGAAAAACGTGCTCAGCATGCTCTTTTTTCTGCTTGCCCTGCATGCCTACGGATGGTACGCACGGCGTATCTCAGTCAGAAGGTATGCGGCAGTGGCTGCTCTGTTCGCCTTGGGACTAACGGCCAAGCCTGAGATTATTACTTTGCCGTTTGTGTTACTGCTGTGGGAC
>JASHRB010000656.1 GCA_030037575.1 Candidatus Sulfotelmatobacter sp.
TGGTCATCAAGGGCGAGGTCACGGGATCGGAATCGCTCTACATCGACGGCCGCGTCGAAGGCTCTATCAGCCTGGCGGGAAACCGCGTCACCGTCGGTCGCAACGGCGTGGTGGCCGCCAACATCAATGCACGCGAGATCGTTGTGCTCGGCAAGGTGCGCGGGAATCTGACCGCCAGCGATCGCGTCGATATCCGCAGCGACGGGTCGCTGACCGGCGACGTGGTCGCCGCTCGCATTTCCATCGAAGACGGCGCTTACTTCAAGGGCGGCATCGACATTCGCAAAGGCGGCCAGCCTGCTCAAACCAAGGCCAACGGCGAAGATAAGAGCATTCCCGCCCCCGAGCCGGCCGCTATCGGTGCCAGAGCGTAGGTTCCAATCCGCATTCGGCACGGGAGGAAGGTTCGTCGAAGATTGGCGGCGGAGGGCGCCCGAAAGTGTGGGCTCCGCCGTTTTGATTTTCTGAAGCAACAGCTGAAGCTAAAAGGTGGCTGCTTGATTCAATCGTTACGAGAACAAAGTTCTCGTTGGGGCCCCGATAACCGACTAAGGGTGAATGCCGTCCCTGAGTGACGAACCCCTTACCCGACGTTACGGGAATAGGGCAAGATGCCGCGGCAGCTTGAACCACTGCAATGTCGGCCGCTCCCGATTGCTCTTCGCCGTGGGCGGTGTGCACATCATGTCGGAGCAAGGCAAAATCGTTAGACATTTCACTACGGCTGGGTGCCCGCGCCCATGATCTCTTTGCTTCCGTTTTGCGCGACCGCGGGATAGGCTGCGGCCTTGCGGCTTCGCAGGTGGTTCGGCAGTTGCGACTTCAGCATCCACAGCCCGGCCGCCGTGGCTGCGGCCCAGGTAAGGGAAATCAAGCCGAGCTGCGTCACGTCGGCGACCCGGCTGCCCCGGGCTAAAATCGTCGGCGCCACATTCCTTCCCACTGCTAGGCTGATTCCCCCGGCCATCAGTGCGGTGAGTGCCGACTTTCCCAACTCACGCCAGCGCAGGCCGCCGAGCGAGACCATCCTTCGGTAGTGCAGCAGGAACGCCAGGGCGAACAGATTTGCGCCGATTCCGGCGTCGGAAGCGAAGGCCAGTCCCACCACGCCAAACTTGTGAAACAGGAACGAATAAAGCGGCAAAGAGGCAGCCGTAATCACCGTCACTGCGGTCATCGGCGTCAGCGTGTCTCCGGCCGCGTAGAAAGCCCGGGCATAGAGTCCCTGTGCCGACCACAATGCCAGAGACAGGGAAAACCAGAAAAAGTAGATCGCCGTGGTCTGCGTGTCGGAAATCAGAAATCGCCCGCGGCGGTAAACCAGATCGATGAGCGGGAAGGCAGCTGCCATCATCCACGCGGTGGCAAGAAACGACGCGGCGGCAACCCGATAGACTGAGTCGTTCACGGTCGAGGCAAATTCTTTCAGCCGCTTCTGGTTGAACAATCGGGCGAAAAACGGCAGCGAAGCCTGCCCGGTTGCCTGCCCCAGCACGGCAATGGGCACGGCAAACAATCGCTTGGCATAATTGAGGCGGGCAATGTCACCCACGCCGCTGGCTGCATAATGCCGAAGAATCCAGTCGTCCGCCGTAACCAGCGACACGCCCAGCATCAGCGGAATGGAAAGCCGCACCCACTCGCGGAACGCGGGGTTGGCAACGTCAAACGACGGACGGTATCCGGTGCCGATCTTCACCGCGCCAATCACGCTGGCCAAAAATGGTCCCACAATGCTGCCGATGACCGCGCCGTAGGCCAGGGAAGCAATGCCCAGGCTGCGGCCTGCGACCACCCCGCCGAAAATAATGAACACGTTATAAAACAGCGGTCCGAATGCGGGAAAAAGAAACAGCCGATGCGACAGCAGCACGGCAGAAACCACACCGCCCACATAGAAAAAAATCTGCGCCGGCAGAAGAATGCGCGTCAGGTGGACGGTCAAATCAACCTGCGGCCCGGAGAAGCCATGAAACATCAAGCGCACAAACTGGGGCGTGAGAACCTCGGCGATGATCGTCCCGGCAACCATCACGGCCGTCATTACCGTTATGACCACGGAAAACGTCTTCTGCGCGTCGGCATCGCGCTTCTCCGCCAGGAACCGCGTGTAAATGGAGATGAATGTGATCGAAGCCGCTCCCCCCGCGACCATGTAGTTAAGCCAGTCGGGGAGGGTGAAGGCGGCCACATAGGCGTCAACCTCCTGTCCGGCGCCAAAAGCGTAGGCGATGTAAGCTTCGCGCACGTATCCAATGACGCGAGAGAGCATCACCGTGCTCATCATCAGCAAGGTCGCCGAAACAGCGGTGTGCTGATGCGAGGGACGGAAGAATCGCAGCATTCTGGTCATGGCCGGGGAGAGTTCGCGCTCCTGTTGCCGAATCTTGCCTGCCCGCTCGAAGGGCAAATTTCTTTCAAAGCCTAACAGAGGCTGGTGCGCGCGGCGGGGCCTGGCGGAGAAACCGCGATGGAGGTTCCTTTTTTGACACCGCTGTCTTTCTACCGGCGGCCGGTGGCAGGCGTTTGGCCAGCTCGCTCGCGCCGCGGTTGGGGAAGGGCTGCGCGTCGCTGACCTCGGATGAGCGCCCATGTCCGCGCAGCCATTGACAGCCATGCCGCCCTGGTGTATTACGAATCCTTGTTTTTGCTTTCGTTTGTGAACGAAGTCGCGCGGCAGCGACAAGGATGAGCCCATGCCTGCAAAACTCATGCTCCGGGGAGCTCTTCGAATTTTTCTTCCGGCCGCAGTTTTCCCCCTGGCGGTGGCGCAAGACGCCAAAATCGAGGACTCGAGCCTGCTGGTCGCAGGCGGCGAGCAAGCGGGAACCTACACCATTCAATCGCTCGACAATCCCGGGGTTCGAATCGCTGCGGGGTTTGCGGCGGAGGTGAATCATCGTTGGCTGGGCTCGGCCGATTATCCGCGGCATGAAAAAAAGCCTCTGGGCGCAATGACGGCGCGCAGACCGGGTCCGAACTCACCATCACTTACAGCGGACTATCCGGCCAACCCGATCTGGTGTGCGGCCTTCGCCTGGCCTCGCGGGCATCGTTCGCCGAAATTGCCGTGAGCGTCCGCAACGGCACACCCTCGCAGATCGCGGTGCAGAGCATTCGCACTCTCGAAGCGCGGAGCCCTTTTGTGGCGCTCGATGGCCCCGACTCCGCCGATCGCGTTCTTTCCGACAGTTTCAGCGAAGACCGGCCTGACCTGGTCATTCACCATCTGGCTGATGCTTCCGACCGAATGCACCGCGCCGTGGGCAGCCAATTGATTTACAACCGGCAGAGCAAACAAAGTCTTTTCCTGGGAACGTTGACTTCGGAGAAGTGGCTGACGGTTTTGCGCCTGCGCCTGGATGACCGGCGGCACATTGCCGGCTACGAAGTCGACTCCACGGGAACGACGGAACTGGAGAAAGAAAACTCGCTGCGCGAGTCGCCCCCGGAAGATCAGATTGCGTTGAGCTTGCCGGTCGAGCCGGGCGAGAGTCTCTCAGCCGAACGCCTGATGGCGAGCCTGTCCTCCGATTATCATGCCCAACTGGAAACTTTTGGTGAAACCATTCGGCGGCTGCACTGGGCAAGAGTAAGCGCACCGACCCCGATCGGCTGGTGGAGTTGGACGGCGTATTACTTCAGGCTGACCGAGGGCCCGGCGCTGACCAACGCGGAATTCCTTGCGGCGCGTCTTCTCGATCTCGGCTACAAATTCTTTCACATTGACGAAGGCTATCAATTCGCCCGCGGCGACTATACCACGGTTGTCGCCGGGAAATTTCCTCATAGCGTGGAGAGTCTGGAGCGGCAGGTGGCGGCGCTCGGCCTGACTCCCGGTATCTGGACCGCACCCTTTGAAGTCGCCGAGCGTTCGTCGGTTTTTCTGAACCACTCAGATTGGCTGGTACATAACGCCAAAGGCGAGCCGATTCATGCCGGGTGGGTTCTCGAGCCGCCGGACGCCAACTCGATCCGCTTTATGTGCTCGATACGACCAATCCTGGCGCGCAGCAACATCTGCGCGATACCTATACAACTCTGACCCGCGACTGGGGCAATCGCTACATCAAGCTCGATTTCATGGACGACACGGCCATCGAGGGCTACTACTATCGCCCCAACACCAGCGGGCTTGAGGCGCAGCGCATCGGGCTGCAGGTGATTCGCGACGCGGTGGGCGATGGAGTAATGCTCGATAAAGACGGCAGCGTGATGTAAATTGTCGATATGGGGCGAATCTCGTGCGACACCGGACATGCATTCGCCGCCAGCCGCGACGCGGCTCCCGGCATCGCCGCACGCTACTACATGAACCGCAATTACTTCGTCAGCGATCCCGACGCCTTCTCGATTTCGCGCCATTCGAGCGCGGCGCAAGGCGACCACCGCGGTCCGAAAACGCTCACCCTCCGCGAAGCGCAAGTTGCCATTGCGCTGGCGGCGGTTTCCGGCGGAATGTACGAGATCGGCGACGATTTGCCGACTTTGTTTCTCGATGCCGATCGCATGGCGCTGTTAGAGAATCGCGATCTGCGGAACATGCCGAAGCTGGGCCGAGCTTCAACTCCGCTGGATCTCATGAGCTACTCGCCGGAAGACGAAATGCCCAGCACCTTCTTACTGCGCGAGAGCAAGCGGCAGTCGATTCTGACCGTGTTCAACTGGACCGCAAAGGAGCGCACGCGCCAGTTTACCTTCTCTGCCTTGGGCTTAGCCGGCAACATGCGGTTTCAAGCATTTTGGGCAATGCAGCCGCGATTGGCGGAGAGCAAACCACGCTCTCGCTGAAGCTCTCGCCGCACTCGGTCACCATGCTGAAAATGGTTGACACGGCGCTGCTGCCGTCGGCACCAGCGCTGAATATCCACAGGCCGGAGAAAATCGAGGCCGGAAAGCCTGCCATGTTTTCGGCCGAAAGCAGCGCCGAAGGCGTGCCCGCAATTTCCTGTCGCTGGGATTTCGGAGACGGCACCGGCGCCGAATTCGCCCTGCATCTGACGGCGGAGGGAATCGAAGGCGTGCCGTTCGAAAAGACTTTTCAGGTAACGGTCAGCGGAACGATCGACACGGCGTTCCGGCCGGAGTTGTACGAACGCTATGTCGAGCCCCATGAATGGCCAAAGCCGTAGGGCTACGTGCGCTGATTTTGTTGTTTTCTTGCGTCTTATGATTTGTTAGTATTCATTTCGTTTTATTTCGTTAGACGCCATGAATCCCCTGCTGAGCGTTTTGGCGCTGCCACAACACGAGAGGCAAGCCCAGGGATTGCTACACACCCCGGCGGAGATCGCGCAGCAGCCGGAAACCTGGCGGGCCACCTATCGGCTTTATCGCGAGCGGCATTCCCAGATTCGCCATTTCCTGGAATCGGCTGGAGTGGGGGCCCAGTCGGCGGCGCATCCCACGGTCTTGCTGGTCGGAGCCGGAACCTCCGACTACGTAGGGCGTTCGCTGACTCAACTGCTGCGGCGCTGCTGGCAGTGCGAAGTGCTTGCCGTTCCCAGCACCGATCTTTTGACGCACGCCGACGAGTGGTTGATCCCCGGCCGCGAATATCTTTGGATTTCGTTCTCCCGCTCGGGTGAGAGTCCGGAGGGCATTGCGGTGCTGGAGCGGGCCTTGAACCTTCATCCCGGCATTCATCATTTGATTGTCAGCTGCAACGCGCAGGCCAAAATGCTGAAAATGGCTGCAGGCCGGGAGCGGACACTGGGCGTTGCATTGCCTGAGGAAGTCCATGATCGCAGTCTGGCCATGACCAGTTCGTTCTCCAACATGGTCATATTTGGCCAGTGCCTGGCGCATCTTGAAAATCCGCAGGAGTACGAGCCAATCCTGGGCGAGTTGGCCGAAGCCGGATCGAACTTTCTCGGTTCGGCTGCCACCAGCGCGGCTGAGCTTGCCAGCGGAGATTTCACCAAAGCCTGTTTCATTGGCTCAGGAGCACTGAAGGCGGTTGCTACCGAATCGGCGTTGAAGCTGCTAGAACTCAGCGCCGGCCAGATTCAAACCATGTCTGAATCGGCGCTGGGACTGCGGCACGGCCCCATGGCGGCGCTGGATGAGCAGACCCTGTTGGTGGCCTTCCTCTCGGGCGACGAAAAGATCTTGCGCTATGAACTGGATCTCCTCGAAGAGATCGGGAAGAAGGAATTGGTCAAGGCCCGCGTCGCGGTGGCAGCCGGCAGGAACGCGCGGCTGGAGAGCGGGGCCGAACATGTGCTCGTGCACCCGTTAAATTCCACGCCCGACGACTATCGGCCGCCTTTGGATGTGGTTTTCGGCCAACTGCTGGGCCTGTTTTTCTCGCTGCGTTGCGGGCTTAAACCCGACCGCCCCAGCCCCACAGGCGCCATCAGCCGAGTGGTGCAGAACGTTCTGATTCACTCTTAAATCCCGAACCTAGGAGGACGGCCATGAAGCGCAAGCTCTCGACCCCGGGGGTTCCACGGGCGGCGCTGACCGCTCTCGCTTTCCTTTTCACGTTCCCAGTTTCCGCGCAAACCGGTTCCACCTTCTATGTCTCCCCCACCGGCAGCGACAGCAATTCGGGCGGCCTTGGCGCTCCGTGGCTGACCATCCAACACGCGGCGAATACGGTCACGGCCGGGGCGACGGTTTATGTCTTCGGCGGGACTTACAGCGAGTCGGTGAATTT
>JASHRB010000657.1 GCA_030037575.1 Candidatus Sulfotelmatobacter sp.
AGCAACCGAATCTCCGCCACCGACAATCGAAATCGCCCCCGCATTTTCGGCGACGGCCCGCGCTACCTGGAAAGTCCCGCGCGAGAATCCTGGAACTTCGAACACGCCCATCGGGCCATTCCAAACAATCGTGCGCGCCCGCGAAATTTCCTCCGAGAAGAGTTCGATTGTCTTCGGCCCAATATCCAGTGCCATGCGATCGGCCGGAATTGGCTGGCCTTCACCGATCTGCTGGATTACCGCATTGGCATCGGGCTTGATCGCAACCACGTGATCGACCGGCAACAGAAACTTTACATTCCTCTGCTTTGCTTCTTCCATCAATTGTCGCGCCAGTTCGACCTTATCGGCTTCGAGCAGTGACTTGCCAATCTCCCGTCCCTGCGCCTTGAGGAACGTATACGCCATGCCGCCGCCGATAATTAGCGAGTCGACCTTGCCGATCAGATTGCGTATCACGCCAATCTTATCGCTGACCTTGGCTCCGCCCAGAATCGCCGTGAACGGCGGCTCGGGATTTTCCAGCGCCTTGCCCAAATACTGCAGCTCCTTCTCCATCAGCAAACCAGCCGCTGATTTGGGCACAAACTTCGTAATCCCCGCTGTCGATGCATGCGCACGATGCGCGCTGCCGAAGGCATCGTTTACATAAAAATCCGCCAGCGCCGCCAACTGCTTTGCGAACGCCTCATCGTTGGCTTCTTCTTCGGCATGAAAGCGCAAGTTTTCCAGCAGCAGCGTCTGGCCTTTTTCCAACTGCATCGCAACTTCTTCGGCTTCCGGCCCCACGCAATCCGGAGAAAAACCCACGTTCTCCCCGCGTGCCAATTCTTTATCTAGCACCATTCGCAGCCGTTCGGCCACAGGTTTCAAACTCATTTTCGGATTGGGTTTGCCCTTCGGCCTTCCCAGGTGCGAAGCCAGAATCAGCCGCGCTCCGTGGCGCAGCGCATACTCAATCGAAGGCAGGGTTTCGCGAATGCGCGTGTCGTCCATCACGCGGCCATCGTCGAGCGGGACGTTGAAGTCCACGCGCATGAAAATGCGGTGACCATTTAGCGGGAGATCACGAATGGAAAGCTTGGACATCGGCCGGCGGTCCTTTTTATGCGGGAATCTTTAAGCAGACGTGCAAGATTTAGTTCCGCGAAGCAGTTACAGGCCCTTGCCCGCAATGTAATGGATCAAATCGCGCACGCGGCAAGAATAGCCCCACTCGTTGTCGTACCAGGAAATCACCTTGACGCAGTTGCCGCCCACTACCAGGGTCATCGCTGCGTCGACAATCGAAGACCGCGAGTCGCCCTTGAAATCCGACGAGACAAGTTCGTTCTCTTCGAATCCCAAATAGCCCTGGAGCGGCCCGTTTTCAGAGGCTTTTTTCAATGCAGCGTTCACTTCTTCTTTTGTGGTTTTCTTTTCTACCCAGGCGACCAGATCGACCACCGAAACGTTCGGTGTCGGCACGCGCATGGCAAAGCCGTCGAGTTTTCCTGCAAGATCTGGAATCACCAGCTTCAGCGCCTTCGCTGCGCCCGTCGAGGTCGGAATCATGTTGATTGCAGCCGCCCGCGCCCGCCGCAAATCTTTGTGCGGAAAATCGAGAATCACCTGATCGTTGGTATATGAGTGAATGGTTGTCATCGTACCGCTGATGATTTTGAATTCGTCATTCACAATCTTCGCAACCGGCGCGAGGCAATTCGTCGTGCACGACGCATTCGAAATAACGTGATGCTTCGCCGCCTCATACTTTTCTTGGTTCACTCCCAGCACCAGGGTGATATCTTCGTTTTTTGCCGGCGCCGAAATAATTACCTTCTTCACCGAACCGCGCAGGTGCTTCTTCGCGTCCGCCGCCTCGGTAAAGCGCCCCGTCGATTCCACCACCACTTGAGCGCCCACCGATTCCCACGGCAGCGCCGCCGGATCTTTCTCTTTAAAAACCTTGATCGTGTTGCCACCGACCGAAATGCTGTCCGCACCGGCCGAAATCTTTTGCGGCAGGTTGCCAAGAATCGAGTCGTACTTCAGCAAATGCGCCAGCGTTTTCGGATCGGTGAGATCGTTGACGGCCACAAATTCAAGACTGGGATCGTGCAGCGATGCGCGCAGAACGTTGCGTCCGATGCGTCCGAAACCGTTGATGCCAACTTTGATTGCCATGTCTTTCTCCGTTCTTTATATGAGTGCGCCCAGAATTCATCGTGAACCGCAATCGAACACTCGATGTTAGCAGGACGGGGCACTCCCGTAAACGATTCACGGGTGGCAGCGGATGGCGGCAGCGTTGCGCAAATTCGGCGCAAGGTGACTTGTTCGTGCCGTGAACGTTAAAGAAAACTTATTTCCAGATATGTGTCGGTCTGGCTCCAGATCAACGGTAGCCGCGCCATCCAGTATTTTCGATTGATCGTTTGCCGCGCATGCGCATGCTCTTCCGGCGGCAAAATGCGCGCCTGTGCCGCAAACTCTGGGCCCGTAACTTTGCCACGAATCGTGCACGGAGCGAGCTTTACCTGAGGATTACTGCGGATCCGCTTCACCTTGCCCATGTCACTGCGGGTCATGACATAAAGCTTGCCGCCATTCTCTCCGAACCAAACTGGAGTCGCCACTCCCGCGCCGTTCTTGCGGAACGTGGTCAGAGCAATATATTTTTGCTCGCCGATCACTGGAGGAACCTGATCTGCCATGTCTGCTCGCCGTGCTGGGTTGCGCACCGTCCCGTGGCGGCTATCGCGAGTGGTTCATCCGACGCTTCCGTCGATTGATCCCGCGCTCTGTTCTGTGTTAAAAGCCTTGCTATGCGCAAATGGATGCGCGAGCGCTTGCAGCGTCGCAAAAAAAACCCCCCCGAAAAGTCTGAGCAACCTGCTCCTCCACCATTACAACCGGCTTATTTTGATGCCGCGCCATCCGCTCCAACCCCGCAGACCGAGCCAAGCGAGTCGGAGTCTTTAGATCAACCGGAACAGGAATTCTCGGTTCCGGCCGAGGCGGGAGCAGAAGCAGTCGCCGAGGACCAGCACGCCGAACCACCTTCTGCTTTGCATTCTCAGGCATCGCAACCCCCACCTCGGCCTCTCGGGCAAGCGAATCGCGGCCGTCGCCGCCGCGGCGGGCGTGGCCGCGGTGGCCGCGGACGCGAGCAAGCCGTGGCTCAGGCTTTCGCTCCAGCGTCGACCAAGGGTTCAATTCCGATCGTGTCAGCGGAATCTGCCGAAGGAGAATCCTCCGACTCCGGCGAATCCGAAAACTTGCCCGCAGCCGATGCCGCCAGGCCCGCTCCGGCAACGCATCCTCGTCCACCGAAAGGCATTGTTGTGCTTGCAATCGGTCTGCCCGGCTCCGGCAAGAGCTCATGGTTCAAGCGGCACAATGTCGTCCCGCTTTCGAGCGACATAATGCGCTCTCTTCTTTTCGACGACATCCGCGAACAGCGCTATCAGGATCTCGTTTTTTCCAACCTGCGTTCCATGCTCAAGGCACGGCTGATTGCTAAGCGTCCCATGAACTACGTGGATGCCACCAACCTCACGCCGCAGGAACGCCAGCACTGGATCAAGCTAGCCAAAGATTACAACTACGAAGTTCACGCCGTTTTCTTCGACGTTCCGCTCGAGGTTTGCATCGAGCGCCATCAACGCCGCGACCGCGTCGTGCCTGATGACGTAATGCGGCGCATGGCCGCGAAACTGAAGCCCCCAACATTCGAAGAGGGCTTCGCCAAGATCACAGTTGTGAGAGTAAAGAAGAAAGAGCCAGAACCGGAGCAGCTTGGCTGAGAGACCTAGACTTTCAAGTATGAGAGCATCTCTTTGAATGCGGTCGATGTGGAGGACTGCATCAGCTCGTAAATCATCATTTCGGTAGATGAAATCACTATGCCTGCGGTGCGCATCCTGTCGAGTCCGATTTTCCAATTCCATTCTGTGCGTGAGCTGACTGCGTCAGAAGCAACATGCACTAAATATCCCTCTCTCAGCGCCGCCAATGCCGTTTGCATGACGCAGATATGGCTTTCTATCCCGCACAACAAAAGCGTATTGCGATTGCCTGGGACACGTTTGAGTGCCGCGCAAAACATGTCGCTACCAAAACAGGAGAACTGGTCTTTATCGATGGGTTCGATTTGAGGCAAAAGGGAAGCGATCTCGGGGACTGTGTTTCCGAGTCCGCGGGAATGCTGCGTCGTGGCGATTGCGGGAATCTTCATCACCTCGGCCGCGCAAATCAGCAACTTCGCATTGCGTAGCAGTTCTTCCCTCTGAAAAATGGGCGGCAAAAGCTTTTCCTGAATATCAATCACGAGTAGCGCGCAGCGGCCGGCATCGAGGGATTGGTGAGCGGCGGCATAAGCCGCCGGGGACGCAACTTTGCTTTCGAATAAGGACGACATAACTCCTCCAACAGATCGATCTTGGAAGCAATTTTACGCGGGGAAAGAGAACCACTCACCAGCGGCGGCGTGCCGGCAGTGTTGACGCATTTTAGCCACGCCCATAGAATCAGGAACAGCCAGGCGCGAAGCCGGTTTTTCATCCCCCGCTGCCCCCTCGTTCAACGGCAGGACAGCTGACTCTGGATCAGCATATCGGGGTTCGAATCCCTGGGGGGCAGCCAAATAATCTCCAGTATTTACGCACCGCCTACATCTTTGTCATTGCAACCAGCAAACACAAAGCACGTCGGGTGAGCACTGCTCACCTGGTGAACGATGATCGCCTGGAAGCCCTCTGCGATCTTCAGCACGGAAACTTTTTGACGGTCTTCGTCGTCTCGAAACTCTTCAAGCTTCTTACGCAAATCATCCTTGACTGTTTCCCAGCGCCGAATCGGTCGCTTGAGCTTGCAGCCTACGAACCAACTGGTGCCTGATTTTGAAGGGCCGAGCGAGCGCAGCAGCGCGGAAAATTTATCCCCGGTTGAAATGCGGTCGGTTTCCACGCCGCGAAATCCGCCCGAGTCCGTCAGTTCGTTCTCGTTCAGTCGGCGGACTGCGATGGCAATCCTGCCATCCACTAGGAAGTCAGGGGGAACATTCCCATCGGGCTGATAAACGATCTCTTTGAAACCTAGCAGGCTGCTGAAAAACTGATCGGCAGCGGGTTGTTCTTTGTATTTCCCATTTT
Organism: Candidatus Sulfotelmatobacter sp.; assembly: GCA_030037575.1. Taxonomy (GTDB): domain Bacteria; phylum Acidobacteriota; class Terriglobia; order Terriglobales; family Acidobacteriaceae; genus Sulfotelmatobacter. The sequence goes on from JASHRB010000657.1 coordinate 5,136, forward strand.
CGTTCGATGTTGTCCGGAATCTCTGAGCAGTTTGCGTTTACTTCATGCCTTACGAGACACAATTCGGCCCTGACTTACGCTGCCGAAACTGCGGACAGGTTTCGCATGCGCACCAGATTGTAGGCCGCGCAAGCGAAGGTGAAGAGCCAATGCACTTTGCACACTCCGCGATGCCGAACCTTCCGCATCAACGCGATGGTCTTCAGCCAACCGAAGCACTCTTCGATCCGCTTCCTCTTTCTCTGGCTCAAGGCATACCCCAGAAGGCGGGTCGTGCGGCCATCAATCGCGCTGCCTCCGCGCCGGGTATGGTTCTGTGCTACATGCGGCATCATCCGCAGATTTCGGCACTCCTCCACAAACCCGAACGTATCGAAGCCTTTGTCAGCCCCCAGCGCTACCGGCTGGGTGCCCGCAATCTGCTCCAACATCACCAGCGCGGCGTCGCGTTCCGCTTTGCCCTTGGCCTGGAACAGTTCCGCGTCCACGATCAGTCTGTTGCGATTCTCCACCAACAGATTGCCGCTGTAACTCAGCTTCGACTCCTTGCCCTCGCTTTTGCGCGCCTGCAGCGCATCCGGATCGGTCTTCGATTCATGCGTATCATTCGAACGCTTCTCGCCGCGAAAGTTCACCGTGGGATTGCCCGGATCATCTGGTGGAGGCGATGGCTTGCACTCTTTGGGTTGAAAGCTCTAGAGACTCGCCCACGCCTCCAGCAACGTGCCGTCCGCCGTGAAATGCTCGTCGCTGGTCAAGCCCTTGGCTCGCGCTTGCTCCACCACCCGCACCAAAAACTCTTTGGCCACGTCCGCTTCCAGCAAGCGGTCGCGGTTCTTGGTGAACGTGGTCGCGTCCCAAACCTCGTCGTCCGCGTTCAGGCCCACGAACCACCGAAACAACAGGTTGTAATCCATCTCTTCCATCAGCCCGGAAACCCCCGAGATTTTTCCCGCCCCAATTTTTTTAAACTCGCTGGCATTTTTTTCCAGGATCTGACGCTTATGTGAAATAGAGGCCCAAACAGCCTCTGTGGGGAGCAAGTCAGCTCGAACCGCCCATGGTTCGTAGAGTTGCAGATCAATCAATCACGCTGTGGGAGCGAGAAAACGCCGCCTGCTGAGATTTTCCCGCGAAATTCGTGGGGCAACGCGGCGATCTTTCAAGTGTCCATCTTTCTTCTGTGGAGGCGCCATGAATGTTCGTCTTGGATTGGTTGTTGTTGCGTGTCTATGCTTGCTCTCATCGGGATTTGGGCAGAACGCCGCAACATCCTCGGCTTCCGTTTCCGTTCCGCCGGTGATTCAGTTCTCGAACGTTGCCACCGACGAAGCGGGAGCGCCGCTGAGCGGCACCGTCACCATCACTTTCTCGCTCTACAACACTGCAGTCGGCGGGCAGGCACTGTGGACCGAGATCCAGAACGTGCAACTCGGCAGCGCCGGTCAGTACTCGGTGTATCTGGGCCTGACGCAAACCAACGGATTGCCCGTAAATATTTTCGCCAGCGGGCAGGCGCAATGGCTGGGGGTGAAGGTGGCGGGCCAGCCCGAGCAGCCGCGCGTGTATCTGGTGAGCGTTCCGTACGCCATGAAAGCGGGGGATGCGGCAACCGTGGGGGGATTGCCGCCCTCCGCTTTCGTGATGGCAACGCCGGGCGCTTCCGGCACGAGCTCGGCTTCGGCAGGCGGGAATGCCGACAGTACTTCGCCTGCTTCCGCGACCTCCTCGGATGTGACAACCAGCGGCGGCACGGTCGACTATATTCCGCTATGGGATGCGACCTCCGACATTACCAGCTCGGTGTTGTATCAGTCGGGCTCGGGCAGTTCGGCGAAGATCGGAATCAACACCACAACTCCGACGGCGACGCTGAGCGTGAAGGGCACGACCGCGTTAGCCGGGACGACTACCGTTCAAGGTGCGTTGACGCTGCCGACGACCGGTGCGGCCACGGCCTCGGCGGGCAAGGACTCCGAGCCGATCACGCAAGCGGCTTCGGCCTACAACAGCAGCACCAGCACCTCGGTGAATCAGACGTTCGAGTGGCTGGCCGAACCGGCGGACAACGATACCAGCACAGCGAGCGGAACGCTGAATCTGCTATTCGGCCAAGGCACAGCAAAACGATCCGAGACCGGGCTACACATTGCTGCGAACGGACAGATCACCTTCGCCACCGGACAGACTTTCCCCGGCACAGGCAGCGGAACAGTGACAAGCGTGGGCACTGGCACAGGCCTGACCGGAGGCCCGATCACGAGCAGTGGCACGCTGCAGATTGATCCGACGGTCGTGCCGGAACTTGGCGCCACGAATAACACATTCACTGGCAGCATCACGGCGAACAGCTTTACCGGCAGCGGTTCGGGATTGACGAACGTGAACGCAGCAGAACTCAACGGGCTCACTTCGAGTGCCTTCGCGCCAGCAGGCTCGTATGCGACGCTGGGGGCAAACACTTTCACGGGAAATCAGACAGTGAATGCAAACATTGCGCTGCCGAACACGAACAGCAGCGGAACCGAGGGTGTGATCACAATCGGAGGCAACGCCTTTGTTCAGAACTACGGTGTCAGCGGCAGCTATAACGGCTTCTTCGGGTACAAGGCGGGAAATTTCAGCACCACCGGACTCTCTCTCACGGCGGTCGGAACCTCCGCGCTTGGCGGGGACACCAGCGGAAGCAAAAACACTGCCGTAGGTTACCTGTCGCTCTTCTCAAACACCACCGGCTCCAACAATACGGCGGTTGGTTTAGCAGCGGGCCAAACCTCCGACTCGTCCTCAATAACTGCGAGCAACAACACCCTGGTCGGCTCGGTGGCCCTTCTCAGCACCGGAAGTCTGAGTAACGCTGCGGCAATCGGCGCCTATTCGGAAGTCTCCGAGAGTAACGCGCTAGTGCTTGGGCCAGTCTCTGGCACAAACGGCTGCACCGCAGCGAATAATTGCACCAGCGTCAACGTGGGCATCGGCACCACCGCGCCCGCCTACAACCTCGACGTCTACGGCACCGGCCATTTCACGCAAGCCGTTACTTTCGGCACGCCCGTCAACTTTGCCAGCGGACAGACGTTTCCTGGGACGGGAACTATCACAGGGATTACGACTGCCACAGGCAGCGGACTAGCGGGCGGTGGAACGAGCGGCGCTCTCACGCTGACCAATACCGGCGTGCTATCAGTCACTGCCGGAACTGGTGTTTCCGTTAGCAGCGGGCAGTCGCCAACCATCAGCATTAACACGTTACTGGTGCCGGAGCTTAGCAGCAGCAACACCTTCAGCGCCACACAGCGGATTAATGGAAACCTCGGCATCAACGAGGCGCCTTCTTGGCCTCTTCAGGTCTCCGGTTCTGGTGCGGAGATGGCTGAATTCGATAACACCGCGACAACGTCGCGCATCCGGCTCAATGGGGCAAGCGGCACTGGCGGCGATCTGATCTATCAAGCCGCCGGAACGTCGCTGTTTGGCGTGTATAGCATCGCGGCAAACACGCTCGGTTTTTATCCAAGTGACGGTTCAACCGCGACCATGTTTATTAACAACAGCGACGTCGGCATCGGAACCACTACGCCCAAACACCCGTTGCAGGTAAATGGCGCGGATGTTGCGATCTATGGAGATGCAGCGGGACCAAGCGTCACAGGCGCGACCTACAGCCTCGGCGCTGGCGTCTGGGGCGACGCTGGCGGCGGATCCGATGAATATGCTGGTGTACAGGGAAGCGCGGACGACAACCAAGCCGGGTTCTTCTATAACAATCCAGGCACGGACACCCTTCTCGGTGGCGCTACCCTTTACGCTCTGAACTATAGCACTGACGAAGATGCACTCCTGTTTGTTGCCCAAAGCTCCTCAGGCGTCTGCGAGATCTTGGTTTCGGGGGCTTTAGGCTGCACCGGCTCGATCACCAGTGTGGCTCCAGCCGATGGCGGCGCACGCAGAGTGTCGCTGTATGCGGTGCACTCCACCGAAAACTGGTTCGAAGATGCCGGCTCCGGACAGTTGAACAACGGCTCGACAAGGATTGAACTCGACCCGACTTTCGCGCAAACGGTGAATACAGCGACGGAGTACCACGTGTTCCTCACGCCCAATGATGACTGCAAGGGGCTCTACGTGAGTCAAAAGACGCCAACGTCTTTTGAGGTTCACGAATTAGGTGGAGGTCATTCCAGCATCGCCTTCGACTATCGGATTATGGCTAAGCGCGCAGGCTACGAAACTGTTCGCTTAAAGGACGTTACCGAGCGATATCAGCAGATGCAACAACAGATGGAGCGCCGCCGCGAGCGAACGCAGCAAGGCCGCGCCGCACGGACGGCAGGCAGCACGGCAGCGTCCTCTGCCGCATTGCCTGCACCTCACTAGGACCGCATCCGAGTGGAATCAGTCCATATCGCTGCCGCAGGCAAATGAGCGACGCGTATGTAAAACCGCACAACTTATCCGAGGGCGCCAACGGGAATTTTCTACGGTACAGCGTCCTTAGGCGAGGATGGCGAGGGTACTGTTTTCGAAATAAACGCCGCGGGTAAGTCGGATACGCTGTTCAAGGGTGGCGCCGACTTCTCTTATCCACGCGCGGGACTAGTTCTAGCTACCAATGGGCCTTTTCTATGACGCCACCGTGAATTAGCGGAATCAGCCGGCTCGTAGGCCAAGCGGTGAACCGCTCCTGAGCGGAGATTGATTGTTCCTGGAGCGACGTAGCGGAGATGAATCCGATAACGCAGCACAACAGTTCGTCTAAGAGGGAGCCGTGATTTCAGTAACTCCAACTCTGTTGTTGGCAAACGAGCTTTTGGAATCCGACGAATCTCCCACGATGGAGGCATCCTTTTCCAATTCTGCCAGATGCACAGGGGAACGCGCTGCTTCCGCGGTTCGAAGCTCGACTTCGTAAAGAGCTAACTTCTGTGTGGTTACCAAAGACAGACCGCCTCTGATACTTCTGATTGGAGCGCGATTGACAGATTAGGGGTAACTTAGTGCGGAAAGGCGCTTCGCCGTGCAGGGCTGAGCGTCCTAAACTCCTCTGAAGAAGGTCTGTGACTATGCAAAATTCGTATATCCCCACCAGCCTTCGGCGCAGCTCGAGAGTGCCGGTCAATGTTCCAATTCTAGTTACGAGCATGGAGCCGGGTTCCCGGTTCTCAGAAGTGTGCGAGACCATGGTGGTCAACGCGCATGGATGCTCGATGCGATCCCATGTGAAGTTAGATGCGGGAGTGGTCGTGCACTTTCATAGTAAGGATGGGCGCGAAACGACAGCCAAGGTGCTGTACTGCCAGCCACTCAATTCGACACAGGAAGGCTGGAGGCTGGCGGCGCGACTCGATCGACCAGAAAATTTCTGGGGCTTAAAGACGTTTCCGCAAGATTGGGCTGCCTTGCCCGCCCTTGCACCGATCGAGGAAATGCCCGCCGCAAAAGGGATGGCGAAGAACATTCAGGTTATCAACCCGCCGGCCGAGAAGATTCCGGCATCACTGAAGACAATGCTGGACAGTCTGCATGAGCAAGTCTCTGAGGAGCGCTTGCGCGCCATGGTGGCAGAGGCAGTGAAGCCGCTGCTCCACCAGGTGGCGGAATTGCGCGAAAAATTGCCGCGTGCCGAGCAACCCAGAGAGCGCGGCAAATTCGAGGTATCCCTCTCGCATATTCCGCCGGAGTTGCAGACTCAACTAGAGCTGCGGTTGCGAAAAGAGTTGGGGCCGCGCGTCCTGGATGAAGCTCGGTCGCAGTCGGCACAGGTGCTGAAAGAAGCGGAGACGACGATCACGCAGAGAACGTCGGAGAGCCATGCGGAGTTCCGGCAGAGGGTGTTGGAGGACTTTCGCGCGGTCGAGCAACGACTAGAGGCGGTCTCCGCCGAAGTGGTGGAAAGTTTGCACAACCATTTGTGCCGCCAAATGGGAGAATTTCACCAGCACGTTGTCGATGCAGGCAATCGTTTAAAGCGTCTCAGTGAAGAGCTTCTCGAGGTTCAACAGCGCACGCTGGCGAGCGATCACGACATGCGCCGGAGCGAACTAGAGCAATTGCAGGCCACAGTTGCTTCGGAGACTTCCAGGGTACAGACGGAGGTTGTCGACCTCTATGGCCG
>JASHRB010000658.1 GCA_030037575.1 Candidatus Sulfotelmatobacter sp.
GGGTTTGTCGTCGCCATTGGGCCGGTCCCCACTGGACGCATACAACCTGACGACAAATACTCCGCCATCTTTCAAATGCAACGAATAGCGATCCAACGTCTCCCTCACCTTACCAAGCGGAACATGGTACATCGACTCGCGGAACAGGATTACATCGAACTGCCCGGTGGGAACATAAGTGAGGAAATCGCCACAGACAAAACGATTCTTATCCCCACGACCGCACGTTTCACTGCGCGTACGCGCCTTGGCCAAGGCTGCCTCTGATATGTCCACCCCAAGATAGCGCTGATAGATTGGGGCCATTTCAGTCGAGGTATTGCCCGAACCACAGCCGATATCCAGTATGCTTGCGTTCGCGCTATACCTCTCCAGGTGAGCGTACACACAGTCGCCAACTGTGTTGTAGGCAAATGCCCACTTCTCTTCGGAGTACTCCTTGTCCCAAAAAAACCTCTTGATATTCGAGGGGCCATAGCTCAGTAAAAATCCGCGCACAAACCTTGCGGTTCGATCTACCAGATACATGTTTTTAATCTCCATCTAGAATAATTAATTAAGACCTGCCGAGGGACCTCAACACCGCACCTAAGGCGTCGGCTCGCTTTGCGAAATAATCGCCATGACTCGTCAGCAAACAAAGCGCGGTTTTGAAGGTGCATTTTTCTGCGATTTTGCGATCAACCTGCTCAGCCGCTGCAACTGCTCGTGGCGGGTGAAGCTGACCAGATCGCGACATACCGAGACTTCAGCCCTTTTGACCATTGACCAGAAATAGCCTGCACCCAAGGCAAGGCCCCCGAGCACGAAGGGCGGGTTCCTCATCTGATAGAGCGTTCGGAACAACTCCCAGGCTGGATGGTTTCCAAACGAGTAGTCTTTGGCTCCCAGTTTAAACTTGGCCTTCAGAACTCCATGTTGAGCCGTATTCATCACCCGGTGGTGAATGCATAACCTGCCGGTAAAGGTCCGGGTCTTCCAACCTTTCATTCTGGCAGACACTACAGCGATATGATCGATGCCACCGCCTTTTACGGGTGTGTATCCGCCAATCGCCTCGAAGCATTCCCGCCGAAACAGTTGGCAGCCGCCCCAGACATTTTCGACGTTGGAAAACCGGTAGTCATACTGTTGCGACCCTTCCCGGAAAGGCGATCCGCCGACACCCAGTTCGGGATTCTGGGCAAAGTTGGTCATCAGATACTCAAAGTGGTCGGGTTCAAACGAAACGTCTGCGTCGAGATTGCCGATCACCTCCGGGTTCAGATCCTTGGCCTTCGCATAGCCGGCGTTGAAGGCATGCACCTTCCCGGCAAAGTGCCGTTCTGCCCGCTCCGGCATCCGCAGTAACTCGATCCAGCAATTGTCGGCAGCATATTTGCGAACGATTTCGTCCGTACCGTCGGTCGAGCCGTCGCTGACGACGATCCACTTGAGCGGGCGGCAGGTTTGCCCGAGCATGGATTTCAGCGTCAGTTCAATGAACTGCGCCTCATTCCGTGCTGGCGTGATAAGAACGTAGGTGGGAAGTGCCGGCATGCTTATGATCGCCTTTGACAAAACTTGCTCGACGAAACTATGCGGTGGCTCTCGCTAGGGACTGCACTGCCTCGGGCGTGGCCGCGACTCCACCGATTCCAATGTAGTGGAACCCGTGGGCTGCCAGTTCCTGCGGCGGCAGGGCGTTTCTCCCATCGATGATCAGCGGTCTCTCGACCAGGGTGGCCAGCCGAGTCCAATCGAGCTTCCGGAACTCATCCCACTCGGTAAGAACCACAATTGCATCGGCTCCTTCGGCCGCCTGGTAGGCGTCGGCGCAATAGGTGACGTCGGGGAGGAGCACTCTTGCCTTTTCAACGGCTTCGGGGTCATACGCACGAATGACGGAGCCTTCCGCCAGCAGGGCTTTCACAATCGCGATTGATGGCGCGAAGCGAACATCGTCGGTGTTTGGTTTGAACGCCAGGCCCCACACAGCGATTTTCTTGCCCCGCACAACCCACAGTTCTTTCCGGATTTTCTCGATGAAATGTTCGACCCGGTGCTGATTGATTTTCTCCACTTCTCTGAGCAGTGAGAAATCGCAGCCTGATTTCTCCGCGATTCGGATGAAAGCCTGCACATCTTTCGGGAAACAAAATCCCCCGAATCCGATTCCGGGATTCAGGAAAGCGGCGCCGATTCTGGGATCGAGCCCCATCCCCTGGGCGACCTTCGTCACGTCGGCTCCAACCACTTCACACAGATTCGCGACCATGTTGATGAAAGAAATCTTCATCGCGAGGAAGGAATTAGAAGCATGTTTGATGAGTTCGGCTGAATTGGTGTCGGTAGCCAGGAACACCGGCTGGCTGCGCTGCGGGCAGTTAGCGTGTATTGGGCAAGTGAACATTTGGTGGATGATCGGTTCGTAGATTTGACGCAAGAGGCCTTCCGCTCGCGGCGAATCGACCCCGATCACAATCCGGTCGGGATGAAGAAAATCTTGGACCGAAGAGCCTTCGCGCAGGAATTCCGGATTAGAGGCAACGTCGTAGCTCAAACCGTTCTTGCTGTGCACAGAAAGGTGCTTCTGTAACTGTCCGCCGGTCTGTACGGGTACCGTACTCTTTTCGATGACCAGCCGATAGCCGGATGCATGTTTTGCGATCATGCGCGCGACTTCTTCGATGGCGGACAGGTCTGCGTCACCGTTGGCCAACGGCGGCGTTCCCACACAGATAAAGATCGCTTCTCCCCAGGCAATCGCCTCTTCAGTAGACCCGAAGCACAGTCGACCAGCCTTTCGGACAGAGTTGATTACATCCTCCAGGTGCGGCTCAAACAGTGGCATCACGCCCGCCTCGAGCTTGGCAAGTTTTTCGAGGTCGCTTTCGCTGCAAAAAACGTCGTGGCCGACTTGTGCCAGGCAAGCAGCGGTCGTCAGGCCCACATAGCCCGCGCCAATGACTGAGATCTTCATATTGAATGTGCCCTTTGTGTTCGGAATCCGGAGAGAAAAACGCGAGGTGGGTAGAACTATGCTCTTTCAGGACCTGCTGTCAGAGAAACCCATTCC
>JASHRB010000659.1 GCA_030037575.1 Candidatus Sulfotelmatobacter sp.
GTGAACTTGATTGTTTAGACCGGGTACATAACCGATGCATAGCCCTTCACCGTGGGGGTAGGTGTCGTAATCACGGAGAATATGCTCGCAAGCACTCACGGCAATCTGCAAGTATTGATCGTTCCCGAAATGCTCATACCCATCCAAAAACGCATGGCCGATTAAAGATGTCCACACAATAGTAGGGACGCCTTTCGGGAGGTAAAAACCTCTCGATTGGTAGTCGAAGTGGTTGCCCCAACAGGCTCCACTATATCCTTTGGATTGGTTGTCGATCAGCCACTGCAGCGCAAATTCCGCCTTGCTCGCCCAGACCGGATCGCCAGTCGCTTTGTCCAGGCGCATGAAGCCTCGCGCAAGAAACCCCATGCCTTTGCTGGAATGTTCCTTGGCAATTCCCAAAACCGGCCGCAAATTTACCGGAAATCGTCTCACCGACTGCTGAAGCACGATCCGCAGGAGTTTGGTGTCCAAGGTAAACGGCCGCAAGAAGCGGGCGCTGAGGCCGTCGAAAGTGTCGTAGCCGCGGTAGTCATTTTCTTCCAACCAGTGGGAGAGTCGCGCAATCGACTCATAGATTAATGCCTTCGAACCTGTGGTCGAACCTTGGCTCACGGGCTGCTCACCAACAGATGCCATCATACTTGCCATTCCTGCTCCTTCCTTCTGTGATTCGCACAAAATCCACCAGGAGTTGGCCCTCGCGAAGGCGCTCCGGCACCCCAAAGAAATCGGGATCCTTGTTTCCAATCACGACGGTCTGAGCGTGGTTCAGCACCGCATCGATGCCGCCGACCATAAGCTTGGATATGTGTGGGATATGGTTTAGGATGAAATCCCGGTTCGCGCCCACCAAGCTGGCGACGTTGACGTTCTTGTCGTAGATCCGCAGATCATAGCCTTTGCCGATCAGACGTTCGATCACTTCGATCAGAGGACTCTCTCGCAGGTCGTCTGTTCCCGCTTTGAAGCTGAATCCCAGAATGCCGACCCGCGTATGCCCCTTTTCTGTAATGAGCTGCACGCCTCGTGCGATCTGCATTTCGTTGCTGGGTAGAATCGAACTGAGAATCGGCAACTGCAAATCGCGCGTTTTGGCCTGATAGGAGAGAGCCCGCAAATCCTTAGGCAAACAAGACCCTCCGAATGCAAATCCGGGGAGAAGGTAGGCGGCGGAGATGTTGAGCTTTCGATCCTGGCAGAAGATTTTCATGACTTCATGCGCGTCGACGCCCAAAGACTTGCTGAGGTTGCCGATCTCGTTGGCAAAGCCGATTTTGAGCGCATGCCAACTGTTGTCAACGTATTTGACCATCTCGGCGGTTTCTAAGTCCGTCCGAATCACTGGCGCATCGAGTTTTTCGTACAGAGTGGCCAGGAGGTCGCCGCTCGATCTATCCAACTCGCCGATAACCGTTTTCGGCGGACAGCGGAAGTCCTTCACGGCCGAACCTTCCCGCAGAAATTCTGGGTTGTTGCAGACGCCGAAATCGACGCCAACCTTTTTCCCCGAGAACTCTTCCAGAGTAGGAATCACGATCTTGTGCATCGTGCCAGGTAGGATCGTGCTCCGGATGACAACAGTATGTCTCGCTGCCTTGGACTTAACCGCCTGGCCGATCTGTTCGCAGATCCGCCGAATGAATCTCAGGTCCAGGTTACCGTTGGGCTGGCTGGGGGTGCCAACGCAAACAAAGGACAGTTCCGTCTGGTGGATCGCCTCGACCGGATCACCCGTGGCACGCAGGCGGCCGGCCGTGACAGTGGCTGCCACGATCTCGCCGATTTCCGCTTCAATGATGGGAGATTGCCCGCGGTTGATCAGATCCACTTTTGTCGGAAGCGGGTCAACACCGACCACTTCATGTCCATCGTGGGCGAGGCACCCGGCCGAAACCGTGCCGACATAACCCAAACCGAAAATGCTGACTCTCAAGCTGCGTACCTTTCGCTGGCGGCTGACTGGCTTAGAAGTTAGGATCCGCTGAGGCGCGGGCTGACCGGTCCGTCACAGGAAGAACCGGCATTGCTCTCGACGATCCATCGGCACATCCCTACTCGTTCCCGCACCACGCGGGCCGTCCAAGGTTCCATTGTCCGCTTGGAAATCCCTGTTGCATATATCCAATCGATGTTCTTTCCGCCCACGGGGAGAAGTTTTAAGCCCTCCGGCTCGCAACCGCTTGCTCCACTGTAAGGGCAAGACGACCATCTACAACACTGGCGTAACCTATCCGGGCCCGCTCGCATCCCATCCCCTCGATTCGCACACCTTCTTCGTCCTCCACAATGGTCATTTGTGACCGCTGCCTCCACCACCGATTCACCTCGCTTGGCGTAGTGATCCACACTCCTCGATCCTGTCGCAGCTTGGCCAAATGAGAAAGCAACTGCTCGTAAACTTTCCTCTCACGCCCACTGGTAGCATAGTCGGGATGGGCGATGAAGCTCAGAAGGCCATGCTTTTCCATGATGAGCTCAATCTGGGTCTTCCACAGATCGGCCTTGTAGTCCCGAAGGATGTGAAAAAGCGTGTAATCTTGCGTTACAGTGACCGGAATTTCGAGCAGGTTTCCGATAAAGTACGGCATCACCGTACAGCATCCGCCGCGCTGCGGATCAAGGTGCGCTACGTTGGGCACCGACATATCGTAGGCAAATTCCAAATCACTAAACCACTCTTGTTGACGGTACAAAACTGCGGAACGAAATCCGTCCGTTCCCCATTGTCGTCCGTAGGCGTTAATTTTGGCCACGCGCTCTGTAAAATACCGGCGATTCTTAAACAGCTGGCCATCATGATTCAGATCGTGCACTGCAATTTCGAAACCCCGATTCGTGATTGAGTCTAGAAAAGTAGGCGGCACTTCATACCGCTTTTCAGGTATCACTTCGAAGCTTGCCTTGATTCCATAAGCATCATCGATATCCATCAGCGTACCGCACAGATCTCGTCCCCGAGCCGTCTCAACATCATGAGTCATGATAGCGGCGCTCGGAGCGCCGTCGGGCCAGAACCAAATAAACGGGATTCTCTGTACATTTTGCGATTCGAGCGAAAAAAACATCAACAGTTCAAACAGGTCGTCAACCGCAGTATCGACAGGCCAGTGCGGAAATGGGATGCGGTGCCAACCCCTTAGTCGCAGTCTCTGTAGGTGCTTTCTGACGGCGACGGGCAGTATTGGACGCACGTAATAATAAGTGGCGGCAAGCAAAGAGTTCATCAACGATTTTTCGTTTCGCGACGAGAAGG
>JASHRB010000660.1 GCA_030037575.1 Candidatus Sulfotelmatobacter sp.
GGATTGTCGCGAATAAAACAGTTGGCGGCGTGCGAATCGGTATTGAGCCGCGCCAAAGAATCCAAATGTCTGATGGCGTCAAACTTATCGAGTGTCCGCGCGATGCCTGGCAGGGGCTGAAGGGCCAGATTCCGCCAGAGATCAAGCGCGCCTATCTGCAAGCCCTGATCAGTGCAGGATTCAAGCACATCGATGCCGTCTCTTTCGTATCGCCCAAGGCGGTGCCGCAGATGGCGGATTCGGAAGAAGTGTTGAAAGAACTGGATCCCCCGGATGATGTCGAGATTATCGGGATTGTGGTCAACGAAAAAGGCGCGCAACGGGCAATTCGGACGCGGGCCGTGGGCACGCTCGGATTTCCATATTCGATTTCGGAAACGTTTTTACGCAAGAATCAAAATCAACCTCCGGAAGATGCCCTCGAGGAACTCGAGAAAATTCAGAAGCAGGCCGATGATGCCGCGCTTGATTTGGTGGTCTATATTTCCATGGCGTTTGGAAATCCCTACGGCGACCCCTGGAGTATCGACGAAGTGGTTGAAGCCGTTGGATTGCTCGAATCGGAAGGCATCCGCATGATTTCGCTCGCCGATACGGTCGGGGTGGCATCGGCGCAACAAATCGGCGACCTCCTCGGAGCGGTGATGCGGGAATATGATTACTTGGAAATCGGAGCCCATCTGCACAGCCGCCCCGAGCGGGCGAGAGAAAAAATCGTCGCGGCCTTCGACGCCGGTTGCCGGCGCCTCGATTCCGCACTGGGCGGCCTGGGCGGTTGCCCGTTGGCCCAGGATGCCCTGGTGGGCAACATCGCCACTGAGACGGTGCTTTCTGCGCTGCGGGAGTGCGGCGCGCAATTGCCGCCCCTGAAGCCGCTGGACGCCTTATTGCAAGCCGGCAGTGAACTTGAGGCAAGATACACGCAAGCCGCCGCTGAAGTTTAGAATTCGATGAGTTACAACACCGTAGAAGTGGCATTCGACTCGGGGGTCGCGACGATTACGCTCAATCGTCCCGACAAGCGCAACGCCATCAGCTTCCAACTGATCGACGATCTGCTGCGCGCGCTGCACGATGTCGACCAATCGGATGCGATCGTGCTCATTCTGACCGGCGCGGGCCACGCGTTTTGCTCCGGCATGGACCTGGGAAATCTCAAGGCGCTTCTCGGCCGCTCGCCTGAGCAAAACTTGCAAGACTCGCAAACCATGGTCCGGCTTTTTTGTGCACTCTACGAATTTCCCAAGGTCACCATCGCGGCTGTGAACGGTCCGGCCATCGCCGGCGGCACCGGCCTGGCTTTGTTATGCGATTTCACCTTAGCCGTGCCGGAAGCCAAATTTGGCTATACCGAAGTTCGCATCGGCTTCGTTCCCGCGATTGTCTCGGCTTTTCTTCTGCGGCAAACCGGAGAAAAATGTGCGCGCGACCTGCTGCTGACGGGACGGATCTTCGACGCACAGGCAGGCGCGCGCATGGGGTTGGTAAATGAAGTCGTGCCAGCGGAACACTTGATGGCGCGTGCACGCGAACTTGCCGCGCAGCTTATGCAGAACAGCCCGTCTTCCTTGCGCGCCACGAAAAAGTTGCTCAGCGATCATGCGCGCGCCGAGATCGACGCGCAGATCGCACGCTCCGTACGCGAGAACGCTGCGATTCGCACGACCGCCGACTTCCGCGAAGGCATCTCATCGTTTCTCGAAAAACGCAAGCCGGTGTGGAGCGGCAAATGAACTCGAATCACAGCCAGATTGTGAACGAAACCCGGCTGCGAGTGCGCTACGCTGAAACCGATCAAATGGGCGTGGTTTACCATTCCAACCATTTCATCTGGTTCGAGATCGGCCGCGTCGAACTGCTGCGGCAGTTGGGATTCTCTTACCGTGCCATGGAGAGTGAGGACAATTGCTTTATCGCCGTGGCCGAAGCCAAGTGCCGCTATCGCGCGCCCGCGCATTACGACGATGAAATTTTGGTGCGCACCTGCTTGCGGAACGCGCGGGAGTCCGTGCTGCATTTCGGCTACGAACTGCTCCGCGGCGAAGATGGGGCGCTGTTGGCCGAAGGCGAGACCACTCACATTGTGACTGACGCTGCCATGAAAGTTGCCGCATTGCCCGAAAAATATTTGGCGGCATTTCGCTGGGCCGCCGGGCGGACCTCGGATTTGCAGCGGAAAAGCAAAAGTTGACCAGCAAGACTCAGGAGCAGGAAGTTCTCTTGGACGCTCTGCACATCAATGGCAATGAGCTCACCCTGGAAGCGGTGGGCGCAGTCGCTGTGCATCGCCGGCCCGCGCTTCTGTCTGCCGAGGCGCGTGAACTGGTAAATCGGGCCCGCGCTGTCGTGGACCGTATCGTGGCCGACAACCGGCTCGCGTATGCCGTCACTACCGGAGTGGGCAAACTCAGCGATGTACGGATCGCCGGCGACCAGATTCGCCAGCTGCAGATCAATTTAGTGCGCTCGCATGCGGCGGGATTGGGCGAAGGGCTTTCGGCTTCCGAAGTGCGCGCCATGATGCTTCTGCGCGCCAACTCTTTGGCGAAGGGCTGTTCTGGCGTGCGCGCCGTCGTCATCGACAGGCTCTGTGAAATGCTGAATCGCGGCGTCACCCCGTTTGTTCCATCGCAGGGCAGCGTCGGGGCAAGCGGCGATCTGGCCCCGCTGGCCCACCTTGCGCTGGCCCTGCTCGGTGAAGGCGAATGCGTCGACGAAAACGGCGCGCGCATTCCGAGCTGCGACGCGCTAAAAGGGGCGCAAATCAAGCCTCTGGTGCTGGAAGCGAAAGAGTCCATCTCGCTGATCAACGGCACGCAGGCCATGTTGGCAGTCGGAACATTGGCGCTGTTGGCGGCCGAGAGTCTGATCGATTCTGCGGATGTGATCGGCGGCCTGACCTGCGACGCCCTCAAAGGCACCGATACGGCGTTCGACGGCCGCATCCACCAGGCGCGCCCGCACCCCGGACAGATGCAATCCGCCGCGAATCTGCGCAAAATGCTGGCCGGCAGCGAGATTCGAGAGTCGCACCGCGGCTGCGGCCGGGTGCAGGATGCGTATTCGCTGCGCTGCATTCCGCAGGTGCATGGCGCCGTGCGCGATACGCTGGCGCACTGCCGCAAAGTGTTCGAGATTGAGGTCAACTCGGCCGTGGATAATCCGCTGGTGTTTGTAAAAGGCCAGGAGCATGGCGGGACGGTCGCCCCCGCTGGCCCCGAAGCGAGCTCGGGGCAGCGGCAGGGTCCGGTGAAGCGAAGCCCCGCTCAGAACGACAGTGGCGGCGAGGTGATCTCCGGCGGAAATTTTCACGGCGAGCCACTCGCCTTCGCTCTAGATTTTGTCGCCATCGCTCTCAGCGCACTCGGCGGAATCAGTGAGCGCCGCATCGAGCGGCTGGTCAATCCAGCCCTGAGCGAGGGTTTGCCGCCGTTTCTCGCGTCCGAAGCGGGACTGAACTCCGGTTTCATGATGGCGCAGGTTGCAGCCGCGGCGCTGGCGAGCGAAAACAAAGTTCTGGCGCATCCTGCGTCGGTCGATTCCATCACGACTTCGGGCAACAAAGAAGACTACGTCTCGATGGGCATGACCGCGGCAAACAAACTGAAGCGAGTCCTCGAAAACACGCGCAACGTGTTGGCCATCGAGGCCATGGCCGCGGCCCAGGCCATCGACTTCCTGGCCCCG
>JASHRB010000661.1 GCA_030037575.1 Candidatus Sulfotelmatobacter sp.
AGATCACCGGCCGCGTCGTTGAACAAAGCGGTTCGTCTCCAGCTGTCGGGGAGTCTCACGCGGGCAGGCTCGCGGAACGATGCATTGGATTCGCCGTTCGGGCCCCTGGCTTTACGGAGCCGCAATCCGACGATGGTACCAAAGGCGGCCACTCCCAGCTGTCCCGGTGAGAGACAGAGCCTCAGGGCGAGGCTGCGTCGGCCGCGGAGGGGCCGCGCGCTCGCACCCGGCCGCCAAGCGCAGAGCGTGATTCGCCTGGCCGCCACCCGGTGCCTAAAACGGCTGGGAGTAGCCATGGGATTCTCCTCCCTGTAACATACCGGTGCGCGAACAAAAGTCCATTGACGGTCGGAGGTGCGATGCGATTTTTCACCCGTCGACTGGCTTCCCTCATATTCTTCTGTGCGCTTTTGCCGGGCGCGGCCGCACAAAGCCAAGGCAAGCCGGATTTGAGCCGGCAGCCGACTTTGTATGTTGTCGGCTATGCGCACCTCGATACCGAGTGGCGATGGGAATATCCGCAGGTGATCAGCGAATATCTGCGCAGGACGATGGAGGATAATTTCGCCCTTTTCGACAAATATCCGCACTACATTTTTAATTTCAGCGGGGCGAACCGATATCGATTGATGAAGGAATATTACCCGGCGGATTTTGCGCGTCTGCAGGAATATGTCGCCGAGGGGCGATGGTTTCCGGCGGGTTCCTCGATGGAGGAAGGGGATGTGAATACGCCCAGCGCGGAGGCCATCCTCCGGCAGATTTTGTATGGGAATAATTGGTTTCGAAAAGAGTTTGGCAAAGCCAGCGCGGAATACATGCTGCCCGATTGCTTTGGCTTTCCGGCGTCGCTGCCCACGATTCTTGCCCACGCCGGGGTGAAGGGATTTTCAACGCAGAAGCTGGTTTGGGGATCGTCTGCGCCCGGAGGAGGGCCGGAATCGCTGGAGCAAACCCCGGAGGGGACGCCGTTCAACGTTGGCGTGTGGGTTGGGCCGGATGGCGAGAGCGTGCTGGCGGGATTGAATCCCGGCGATTATGCGGGAGGGATCAACAGCGATTTGAGCAAGCCGCTTGCGCCCTTGCCGGCGGATGAAGTTCTGGAGGATTTGAATAGCAGATTCACAGTGCTGCGGCAGGCCTTAGTGCATGCGGATGAGACCGACTCGACCATGGACACCGCGCAGATCGAAGAGTACCTGGCGGTGCGCAACCGGCAGGAGGCCGAGAATGCGGCGCGACAGCAGGAGGAATTGAACCGTCACCAGAACGACTGGGCGGCACGCGTGGAGCTGAATGGAAAAGCAAGCGGGGTGTTCGCCGATTATCACTATTACGGCACGGGCGATATGGGCGGATCGCCCAACGAAGAATCGGTGAAGCGGCTGGAGGCGATTATTTCCGGGGGAGAGGCGCGTTTCCCGCTGGAAGTGGATACTCTTTTCTCGCGTTTTTCGCATGCCCAGGGCCAACCGGTGCCCGTGGGCGGAGGGCCGGTGCGGGTGATTTCGTCCAATGCAGAGCAGATATTTCTGGATATTACTCCCGGGCAAGCCGCGGGATTGCCGCGCTACACCGGCGAAATGGAGCTGACCAATCACTCGGCGGGATCGCTGACTTCGCAGGCGTATCAGAAACGCTGGCTGCGCCAAGAAGAGTTGCTGGGGGAGGCGGCAGAAGAAGCTTCGATTGCAGCCCAGTGGCTGGGCGCGAGACCGTATCCGCTCGCGCGGTTGAACGATGCCTGGACGCTGGTCATGGGCGGGCATTTTCACGATCTCGCGGCGGGAACGGCGACACCGAAGGCCTATCAGTTTGCCTGGAATGATGACGTGATCGCCATGAATCAGTTTGCCGGCGTGCTGAGCAACGCGAGCGAAGCAGTTGCCGCCGGCATGGATACGCAGGCCAAAGGTGTGCCGGTGGTCGTGTTCAACCCGCTGAATATCGATCGGGAAGAAGTCGTCGAAGCCAAGATGGATTTTCCCGGAGGAATGCCGATCTCGGTGGAGGTGACCGGGCCCGATGGCCGGGACGTTCCGGCGCAGGTTTCGGGGGGGAAAGTGATCTTTGTGGCCAAGGTGCCCAGCGTGGGATATGCGGTTTATGATGTTCAGCCGAATCGCGCCGCCCTCGATCAGGTTTCGGAACTGCAGGTTTCGGAAAATTCGCTGGAGAATCGCTTTTATCGTGTGCAGTTGAATGCCGACGGCGATATGGAAAGCATCTTCGATACGGCGATTGGCCAAGAATTGTTGCGCTTCCCGGCAAGGCTGGCGATCTCCTATGACAATCCGGCGCAGTGGCCGGCTTGGAACATGGATTGGGACCAGGAGCAGGCGGCGCCGCGTGAATATGTGCACGGGCCGGCGAAATTTCGCGTGGTGGAGAAGGGGCCGGCGCGGGTTGCGCTTGAAATCACGCGCGAGACGGCGGGATCGAAATTTGTGCAGACAATTCGACTGAGCGCCGGCGATGCGGGAAAAAGAATTGAAATTGCGAACGCCATTGACTGGAACACGAAACAGTCGAATTTGAAGGCGACGTTTCCGCTGACCGCGTCGAATGAAAGGGCGACCTACAACTGGGATATTGGGACCATCGAGCGTCCCACGGCGCGGCCCAAGAAATTTGAGGTGCCGTCGCATCAATGGATCGATTTGACCGATGCCAGTGGCGAGTTCGGGGCGACGATTTTGACCGACTGCAAAAACGGCTCGGACAAGCCGAATGATCATGCCATTCGGCTGACACTACTAAGGACGCCGGGGACAAGAGGCGGATATGCCGACCAGGGCACGCAAGACCTGGGACGCCACCAATTTGTTTATGGAATCGCGGGGCATGCTGGCGGATGGCGCGACGGGCAGACCGATTGGCAAGGGCAGGAATTGAACGATCCACTGATTGGTTTTCAGACTTCGGCGCATGCCGGTGCGCTGGGGCGGGAGTTTTCCCTGGTGAGGGTGGGCAATCCCAGAGTGCGGGTGATGGCGGTGAAGAAGGCTGAGGGGAGCGACGAGATTGTGGTTCGAATGGTAGAACTCGATGGCCAGCCAGAGAAAAATGTGCGGGTGGAGTTTGCCTCGGCGATCACCTCCGCGCGCGAAGTGAATGGACAGGAGCAACCGGTGGGCGGGGCAAAGGTGGAACGCGGTGCGCTGGTAACTTCGTTTTCGGCCTATCAACCGCGAACTTTTGCCGTGAAACTGGCGCCAGGGAAAACCAAGGTTGCGGCCGTGGAGTCGGAACCGGTAGCCCTGCCTTACGATATCGCGGTCGCAACCCTTAACGGGGAAAAGTCAAACAGGGGATTTGACCGGTGGGGGAATGCAATTGCCGCAGAAATGCTGCCAGGCGAGATCAAATTCAACGATGTGCGGTTTCGGCTCGCGCCGGCAAATACCGGCGCCGCCAATGCCGTCTTGGCAAAAGGGCAGACAATCCCTGTGCCAGCGGGACATTTCAATCGTCTTTATTTGATCGCAGCGGCGGCGGATGGGGATCAGCAAGCGACTTTTGAAATGGGCGGGGAAAAAACGCGATTGAATATTGAAGATTGGGGCGGGTTTATCGGGCAGTGGGATGACCGCGAGCGGAGTTCGAAGGATACCGCCCATGACGATTACGGCGAGATGCTTGGCATCAAGCCCGGATATATCAAGCGCGCCGATCTTGCCTGGTATTGCGACCATTATCACGATGCGGCAGGAGTGAACGTGCCGTATCGTTATTCTTACTTGTTTGCGTATGCGCTCGATTTGCCGGCGAACGCAAAGACGATCACTCTGCCCGACAACCGCAAAATTCGCATTGTGGCCATGTCGGTGGCGGAAGAAAATCCGGCGGTGAGCCCGGTGCAACCACTCTATGACGAGCTGCCCGCCGAGCCGAAAACTCAGGCGAAAAAATAATTTCCCGGGGCGTTGTTGCTGGCTTGACAAGGGGAGTATACTTTGGTGGTCGGCTGGTACACTTATCGGACCAGTTTCTCTCTTTCGCCGGTTTTTCACTGAGAGGGAAGCGGCAGGAAGAGAAGCAGAATCAGGGCGATGCCGCCCTCAACGAGGATACCGAATTCCACTACAGCGTGACGCTTGCTTCCGATAACAGCGTAGTGCTGAAAGTGACCGACATTCTTATGGAACAGTTGCGGAA
The DNA here is from genome assembly GCA_030037575.1 of Candidatus Sulfotelmatobacter sp. Lineage (GTDB taxonomy): Bacteria > Acidobacteriota > Terriglobia > Terriglobales > Acidobacteriaceae > Sulfotelmatobacter. Next base: position 4,159 of record JASHRB010000661.1, read on the forward strand.
TACGCGCGCGCGGCAGGTCGAGGGACGGAGGCAGAAATCGCCGGCTGGTCACCGCCGAATCGTGGCGGCGATCAAACGCCATGATGCGGAGGCCGCCAAAGCAGCGATGCGGGGCACATCGCAAGGTGTGGAAGAAATGGTTTTGTAGAGGCTCTAAGGTCTAGGCTCTGTGCTGAAAGCTCGGGAGGGAATCCCATGGGCAGGTTATACGCGATCGAGGTTATCTACCGAGGAATTTTCCAGAAAACCCTGGCCACGCGCATCACGCGTTCGATTGTCCTGGCCGCCCATGAAGAAGGCAAACAGGGCATTTCGTTTGGCCGCTACGGAGACAGTCCGGAGCGCAATGGCATTCCTGCCAAGGGCTTTGCCATTGTGGGCGATGATCAGAAAACGCTCGAAGAAGGCATGGCCAAGTACGAACCGAAAGATGTGGACGTCACCATCGCGGTCGACGACACGCTGTGTAAAGGCGTCGAGTCGTGGGCATGGTACGGTTTGCAGCCGGTCAACAAATTGCTCAAGCCAGGCGGGACCTTGCTGGTCACTTCTCGCCAGCAGCCCGAAGCCATTCTGCAGATGGCTCATCGCAAGGAGACGCCATATGACCTGGCGATCGTGAAGGGTACGGTCAGCTTTTCCGGACTTTGGGTCTATAAGGACGATCACACCGATGTGCGCATCCTGGGAGCAATTGCCAAGATTCTGCCCGGCTTGTTCAGCTTGAAATCAGTGCAGAAGATCATCGTGGATCAGTGGAACGATCCCGTGAAAGCCGAATCCGCTGCCCGCGCGTATGAGCGGATCAGCAGTGTTACGGTGCAACCTGGCCAAGGGAATCCTGAAGTTCCCTACAAGTTCAATCTCCCCAAGTGGCATGAAATGGGCGAGGGCATTGCCATTCCGTCCATTCCCGCGGGAACGACCATGGAAGATCCGGCCACGCATGCCACCGGCGGCTTCCGGCCGGATCGCAACCCCACGTTCAAGAAATACACCACTCGCACCATGCGGCCGGTCGTGAATTTTGACACCTGTATTAAGTGCACGCTGTGCTGGCTGCAGTGTCCCGATTCCTGCTTCGACGTCACTCCCGAAGGCTTGTATGACGCCAATATGCAAGCCTGCTGTGGATGCGGGGTTTGCGAGGCTGTATGCCCCGTCAAAGAATGTGTAACCATGGTGAATGAGACCGAATTCGAAGATAACGCCAGCCAGTGGGAGGCATGGAGGAAGGACAAGGCCGGCTATGAGGCATGGCTGGCTGACAAAATCAAGTCGCGCCCCGAGCGCTCGCACGGTTTCCGCTACCGCGGGCAGTACGAGGAGCAAATTCCCGAAATGCTACAAGTGGCACGTGAAAAGTGATTGCTGAACTGGAGGCTCGGATATGGCCACTGCGACATTGGTAGAAGAACAACGCGCTACGGATAAGACCGCACTGATTACCGGCAGCGAGGCGATTGCGGTTGCTTGCAAGCTGGCAGACGTGGATGTGATTACCGCCTACCCGATTCGTCCCTACGACACCGTGATGCAATACATATGCAAGCTGGTGGCCAACGGTGAGATGGATTGCGAATACATTGTCGCCGAGGGCGAGCACTCTCAATTTGAAATTGTGAAACATGCCTGTGCTTGCGGGGCTCGCGTTTTCTGCGGCTCGAGCGGCGTCGGCTGGATGTATGCCATGGAGGCGCTCACGGTTACCCCCGCGCTACGCATTCCTATGGTGGCCATGGTGGGAAATCGAGCCCTCGATGATCCCGGAGCTTTTGGCGTCGAGCATAATGATGCGCTGACGGTTCGCGATCTCGGGTGGCAACTGGTTTGGGTTGATAGCGCGCAGGAGGCGCTCGATACCGCGCTGATTGCTTATCGAGTCTCCGAAGACCGCCGCATCTTTCTGCCCTGTGCCATCAGCTGCGATGGAGCGTTCCTCACCCACTCGCAGGCGCTGGTGAAGATTCCTTCGCAAGAAAAGGTGAACCAGTTCCTGCCTCGATACAATCGGGCGGACTTGCAGCTTCATCCTGATAACCCGATTACCGTGGCGCCACAGGGCAACGAAGACTGGGTGATGGAAATCCGCCGCCAGAACTATGCCGCCATGGAACGCGTTTCGCTGGTTCTCAAGGAAGCTTATGCTGACTTCGACCGCATTTTTGGGCGTTCCTACGGCAATCCGTTCTTTGAGGAATATGAAACGGAAGACGCGGACATCGTGCTCATGGGAATGGGCACGCTTTCGACGCCGGTCCGAGTTGGAATCCGGAAAATGCGCACGGAGGGGAAGAAAGTCGGGTTCGTGCGCATGCGCTGGTTCCGCCCATTTGCAGCGGCTGACCTGGCGGAGTCGCTGGGGCGCTTTAAGGCAGTTGGTGTGATCGATCGCGACTATTCCTTTGGTTCGCCCTACATGAGCGGAGTACTCACTACTGAAGTCCGCAGCGCAATGTATTCGGCTCCGGGGCCAAAGCCGCCCGTGCTGGGTTTTATCGCAGGACTCGGCGGGCGGGAAGTAACCGTTCCGGATGTCGAAAAAGTGGCTGGCGCGGTCTACCAAGCCGCAGAAGGAAAGTCGCAACCCTTAACCCAGTGGATCGGCTTGCGCGAATAGGCGATTTTTCCCTGACGGGTTTCGACCGTCGGAAAGGATTAAAGATTATGGCGACCTACATTCAGGTTGATCCTACGCAGAAACTGGAGCCCTTCAAGTCGGTGAAGAAGCTCCCGTTGGAGGAGTACTTTACCTCCGGTCACAGAACCTGCCAGGGTTGTGAGTCGGCCCTGGTGATGAAGATGATGGTCAAGGCCGCAGGCCCACGATCGATCATTCTGGGCAGCACCGGCTGCATGTATGTGGCGAACACCACATACTACAGCACCTCCTGGGTGGTTCCCTGGATGCATACGCAACTTGGCAGCAGCGGATCGGCAGCTCTGGGCACGTCGGCGGCCCTGAAGGTACTCATGCGCAAAGGCAAGATCAAGAACGAACCCATCAATGTCATCGCGTTTTGCGGCGATGGCGGCGGCGCCGATATGGGGGTGGGCGCAATTTCAGCCACGCTAACCCACGCCGAGTACAACTCATTGATTCTGATGTACGACAACGAGTCGTATGCGAACACCGATATTCAGCTTTCCGGCAGCACCCCCTGGGGCGCCAACACCACCTTCAGTTCGCCTGGCAAAGTGAAGAGAATCATGCATCGACGGTGGAAGAAGAACATGGCAGGCATGATGGCCGCTGGTCATCCGGAATGTAAGTACGTCGCCACCATTTGCATGTCGTATGGACTTCACGGAATGAACGCCATTCGCAAAGCGCTTGCCATCGGCGGTCCTACGTTCATTCACTCCCTCGATCCCTGTCCAAAGGGTTGGGATTACGACCCTTATCTCTCGCATGAAATGGGAGAGTTGGCGGTCAATTCCGGCGTCTGGCCGCTCTATGAAGTGGAGAATCAAGTCCTTAGACTTACCGGTCGCACCGAGCAAATCGCAGCCGGCAAGATTCGTCGTGTGCCAGTTCGAGACTATTTATTGAAGCAAGGGCGTTTCGCGCACTTTACGAACGATGATATCGATTACTTCCAGGACAAGGTCGATGAAATGTGGGACAAATGGCTGATCCCCGGGGTAATTCCATTCCGCAAAGACGTGGAGGCCGATCCGCCAGCATTGAATTAGAATCTTCTGGCGGGAAAACCTAGCTGATACCCCACACGCTGCAGGACGGGAGTCTGATCGCGGCGGCCAAGAAAAGTCACAAGCTCCGAACGTTTTGAAAAAAAACGTGCGCTGGAGACTTGTCCTTAGGTGTGCCTAAAAATGACTGAGAGTAACGAGGTTTGATCATGAGTTACACAGAACTTACGGTTTGGACGCGCGGCATCATCATGGATAAAGAAGGCCGCGACATTGTGAATTCGGTCTCCGCCGCGGCGCGGCAGGAAGGCAAGCACGCGCAGGCCATGGAGAACTATGTCGATAATCCCGACCGCACCAATGCCCCCACCCGCAAGTACTGCCGCGTGAGCGACAGCGTTCTGGAGAACGAGCTGACCTACGAGAACGAGCGCCCCAACATCGTGGTGCTGGTGGAAGGCACGATGGTCAAGGGATGGGATTACATGCGCGGCATGCCCGCGGGGGGAACGCTCATCATTAATACCCACTATTCGCCGGACTACATGCTTCGCTTCGTGCCGGGACTGGAGCGGCTGGCGCAGTTGGTTTGTGTGGACGCCGCCAAACTGGCCGATCACAAGTGGCTTTATTACCGCTTGGGCGAGCTTGGTCTCGACCGGCTTTCCACCGAGGGTGCGGCGGAACGAAGCAAGCTGCTCGCTCCCGATATTGCCGCTCCCTTGATTGCCGCGGTGGTGAAGACGACCGGAATCGTGCAGAGGAAAACCATCGAACCGATGATCGCCAACCAGCACGCATTTCATGCCGCGTTCGAAGAAATGAGAATCACGCAACTGAACCCCGTGGCGGTGTAGAGAGGACTCATCATGTCGACCAAAGGAACAAAAATACCCGATTGGCTCACGGTTCCGTTTGCCGGAATTACCCCCGCGCCCACCCAGGAAAAGGGGCAGGATTTGTTTCCCACCGGCAACTGGCGCGCGATTCGTCCCGTGTATCGCGACAAGTTACCGCCCTGCAACAACGCCTGCGGTACCAACGAAAAAGTTCAGGGCTATCTCGACCTGGTGAAGCGCGGCAAGTATCTTGACGCCTATGCGCTGATTAAAGAAGACATGCCCTTCCCTTCGGTGACCGGGCGCGTGTGCTATCACCCGTGCGAGCAGGCGTGCAATCGGGGGAAGTACGACGAGGCGATTTCGATTCGCGCGGTGGAAC
>JASHRB010000662.1 GCA_030037575.1 Candidatus Sulfotelmatobacter sp.
TCGCGGCGGATGTCAGCTTCAACTCCGAGGCTCCCTGGTTTGCGACATTTCAAAACGGGGTATTTCGCGGTGACCAGGTCGAAGCCGGATCGGGCGCCACGCCGGTTGAAACCCTGAAAGTCGAAGTCTCTGATGGCGTCATTCGCAACAAGCCGCAGGAGGTCTTCAAAGAAGCCAAGCAGGCAGTCGATCTCACCCAGGCCGAAATTATTGTGTCGGTCGGCCGCGGCATCAAAGAGCAGAAAAATATAGAACTCGCCAAACAACTTGCTGACGCTCTGGGAGGAGACCTCGCGGCGTCGCGTCCCATCTGCGATGCGGGTTGGCTTCCCATGGATCGTCAGATTGGATCTTCGGGTCAAACCGTCGCGCCGAAGCTTTATCTTGCGCTGGGCATCAGCGGGGCGATCCAGCACATCGTTGGCATGAAAGGCTCGCGCACGATTATCGCAGTCAACAAAGATTCCGAAGCACCAATTTTCGAGATCGCCGATTACGCGGTCGTGGGAAATCTGTTCGACATCGTCCCCCCGCTCATTGAGGAAGTGAAGAAAGCCAAAGCGGGAGCATAGCTTCGAGTTGCCAGCTTCCAGTTTCACGTTTTCGGTGGTGGTAAGAAGTGGGGTTCGTATTTGCGCCGGAAGTATACGGACTGGATCGTCGGGCAAAAGGTGAGGGCCTTCGCCAGTGAGATCGGTCGCATTGCCGAAAAGTTTCCTGCGACCGGACTATATGGCCTGACTTTGCGGATTCGTCGCGCGCCGTTTTCGGCAGCTCCGAATATCGCCGCCGGCCAGGGTCGGCTGACAAAAGGGGGAATTTTGCCCTTTCCTTGGCCCGGCCGGAGGGTCGCTGTCGAAGCAGAAACTCAACCATCGATTGCCGTCGATTGGGATTTTTCTGAGTGATCAGGGGTTTCAAAGGCTGCGGGAACGCTCTTCCGAAATGCGTAACCTGCGCAATGGTTGAATCGAAGCGATGCGAATGCGTAAGGCCGGGAGCTCCTGCGTAGAAATGACTCAAAACCGGAAACCTGAAACTCGAAACCAATGCTAGTCTTCCGCAAAGCGATGGAAGACATCGAGCGCCCGCAGATGCCGGCCGACATTGTCATCGTCGGGGGCGGGCCCGCAGGAATGGCGTGCGCTCTGCGGCTTTCGCAGCTGATCGACGCGCACCATGCTGCCCACCCGGATTCGCAACTCAGCAAAGAAAATATTTATGTTCTCGAAAAGGCGCGCGAGATCGGCCAGCATTGTCTTTCCGGCGCGTTGCTCGATCCGCGATCGATGCGCGAACTTTTGCCCGGATTTGAAAAAGAAGCGCCCATCGAAGCCGAAGTCGGCAAAGAAGCAGTGTATTTTTTGACGAAGCAGAGTAAGTTCAAGCTGCCCATCACGCCTCCGCCGCTGCGCGATCACGGCAATTATGTGATTTCGCTCAATCGTTTTGTGAAGTGGCTCGGCGGCAAAGTGGAAGAAACTGGAATCACGATCTTTACCGGATTTGCAGGATCGGAATTGCTTTATGATGGCGATCGTGTCGTCGGGGTGCGAACGGACGATAAGGGCGTCGACAAAGAAGGTCATCGCAAATCGAACTTTGAGCCGGGGTACGATCTGCAGGCGAAAGTCGTCATTCTTGCCGAAGGCCCGCGCGGGTCCTTAACGAAACAGCTCGTAGCGAAATTAGATCTGGCGAAAGATGCGAATCCGCAAACCTACGGCGTGGGCATAAAAGAATTGTGGGAGGTTCCTGCGGGGCGCATCGCGGCCGGCGAAGTGATCTACACGCTAGGCTGGCCGCTGACGACAAAAGAATACGGCGGCGCGTGGATTTACGGCGGCCGAGACAATATCGTTTCGCTGGGCTTCGTCACCGGACTCGACTATCCGGACCCGCGCCTTGATCCGCAGCATGTGCTGCAGGATTTCAAGCGGCATCCCTTCGTCGCGAAGCTCCTGGAAGGCGCCAAGATGATCCGCTACGGGGCAAAGTCAATGCCTTACGGCGGCTGGTGGGCGATTCCGCCGGTGGCTGGCGAGGGTTGGATGATCCTCGGCGACTCAGCCGGCTTCTTGAATTCTGCGCGTCTCAAGGGAATTCATCTCGCCATCAAGAGTGGAATGCTGGCTGCCGAAACCGCGTTTGATGCCCTAAAGAAAGATGATTCGTCGGCTACCACGCTCGGCGAATATCGGAAAAAAGTGGAATCGAGCTGGATCAAAGATGAGCTCTGGAAAGTTCGCAACATGCATCAAGGATTCGAGCACGGGCTCTACGCCGGCGTGTTCCATACCGCACTGCAATTCCTCACCGGCGGGTGCGGCCTTCGCAGCCGTTACCCCGCAACCGCCGGGCACGAGCACATGCACAAGCTCGCTGAATTGCCTGCCGATGGAGGCAAGGAAGCTCACCTGCTTGGTCCTGCGAAAAACGACGGCAAACTGAGTTTCGACAAGCTCACCGATCTTTATCACTCCGGCACCAAGCACGAGGAAGACCAGCCTTCGCATCTCGTGATTCACGACACGAACGTTTGCAATGCGCGTTGCGTAAAAGAATTTGGCAGCCCCTGCCAGAATTTTTGTCCGGCCAGTGTTTACGAAATGGTGGATGACTCGACGCAGCCGAACGGCAAACGCATCAGCCTGAACCCATCGAATTGCGTGCACTGCAAGACCTGCGACATCGCCGACCCCTATCAGATCATCACCTGGGTTCCACCCGAGGGCGGCGGCGGGCCGAATTATGACGGGATGTGAGTGCGTTGAGCGAGGCTGGGGAAAACTTCTCTTGGCCACGGATTGACAGGATTCGCACGGATAATCCTAAAGGGAAGGATAAATTTGGCCGCTTTTCTCAAAATTGCTGTTGTCCCCTTGCTTTGCGCTGGCTGCTTCGCCCAGCAGACGGCTCCGCCGATTCCCTCGACCGGTTTCGCGGGGCTCGATCAATACCGCGCCCGTCGTATCGCTGTTTTCTTCGACGACTTCGGCCAGCTTGCGCGCTATCGCGAGGCCAATGCCAAACTTGGCCCGCCGGCGCCCGGCGAGAACCGCGTGGTTTTTTTCGGCGACTCGATTACCGACATCTGGCATCTTGATCAATATTTCCCCGGCAAGCCATATATCAACCGGGGCATCGGGGGCCAGACTACGCCACAAATGCTTGTGCGTTTTCGCCAGGATGTCATCGATCTTCATCCGAGAGCGGTCGTCATTCTCGCCGGCACGAACGACATCGCGGGCAACACTGGCCCCATGCGGCTGGGGGATATCGAGGCAGACTACGCCTCCCTGGCCGAACTTGCCCGAGGGCACAATATCAAAGTGATTTACTCGTCGGTGTTGCCGGTGCACAACTACACGCAGAAATCGAAAGACTTCTTTGCGCAGCGTTCGCCGGAGAAAATTCTCGAACTCAACCGCTGGCTGGAAAATTACTGCTCACCACCGTCCGAATCTGCGCCCAGCGAATCCGCGCCGAACTGCCTCTACCTTGACTACTTCAGCGCGTTAGTGGATGACAAAGGATTGATGAAGAAAGACCTCGCCGATGACGGCCTGCATCCCAACGCGGCTGGATTCAAGGTGATGGCGCCGCTGGCCGAGGCGGCGGTTGAAAAGGCGCTTAGCGCGAGACCCTGAATCTTTCTCCTCCGGGCACGCGTCTATAATTGCGGAGTGCTGTGCTATTCGCCTTTAGCAGCTAGCAGTCGGCCTTTGGCCGAAACCGGTCTTCTATGCTAACCGCGAAAGGCGAACTGTTGGTTGCTAATGGCTTGTCTGACCGACAAATTCGGGCGCCGCATTACCGACCTGCGCATCTCCATCACCGATCGCTGCAATTACAAGTGTGTCTATTGCCGCACGGGAAACGAGGGCGCGTTCTATGGCGATCTTCCATTTGAAGACTATTTGCGAATGGCCCGCGTGCTTGTTGGCATGGGGATTACCAAGATTCGGTTGACCGGGGGAGAACCTTTGCTGCGCAAGGGAGTGGTTGAGTTCGTGCGAGAACTCTCTCGGCTTTGCCGGTCGAATGGCAGTGGTGGAGACCCGCTCGACATCGCTCTTACCACCAACGGCCATTTGTTCGCCGATCTGGCGCAGCCGTTGAAAGCTGCCGGGCTCACCCGCGTCACCGTTTCGATGGACGCCGTCGATCCCGACCGCTTCGCCCGCATCACCCGTGTGCCCAGCGGATTCGATCAGGTGCTCGCAGGCATTCGTGCCGCGCGCCGTGCTGGCCTATGGCCGCTGAAGGTCAATTGCGTGCTCATGCGCGGATTCAACCAAGACCAGATCATCCCCTTCGGCATGTTCGCCCGCGAAGAAGGCGTGATCGTGCGTTTCATCGAATTCATGCCCCTCGAAGAAGATCGCGTGTGGTCTCCGGCAAGCGTGGTCACGCTCGAGGAAATTCTGTCGCGCATGGCCGAGTACCGGCCGCTGGTCGAAATTCC
>JASHRB010000663.1 GCA_030037575.1 Candidatus Sulfotelmatobacter sp.
GAAAGGCTCTTTATCGTCAGCTTTGCGGAAAATCTTTTCGCCGGTATCGGGATTGATTCCGTGGGTTTCGGGGACATCGAGAGGAGAGGGAAGATAATCGACCACGGCATCCAGCAGCGGCTGCACGCCTTTATTTTTGAACGCGGTTCCCACAACCACCGGGAACAACTTCAACGCAATCGTCGAACGCCGCAGCGAGGCGCGCAGCTCGTCCGCGGTAATCTCTTCGCCTTCCAGGAATTTGTGCAGGATTTCGTCGTCGTTCTCGGCGATGGTTTCGACCAGCTGGGCGTGGAACGCTTCGGCTTTCTTTTTCAGCTCGGCGGGAATTTCTTGCGTTTGGTATTCGGCGCCCATGGTGTCGTCAACCCACACGATGGCCTTTCTGCTGATCAGATCAACGACGCCCATGAACTTATCTTCTTGCCCGATGGGAATTTGAATCGCCACCGGCTTGGCGCTCAGGCGCTTGCGGATGGTGTCGACGGCGTGCTCAAAATCGGCGCCCATCTTGTCGATCTTGTTGATAAAGCAAATGCGGGGCACGCCGTATTTATCGGCCTGACGCCACACTTTTTCCGACTGCGGCTGCACGCCGTGCACCGCGTCAAACACAGCCACTGCGCCGTCGAGCACACGCAGCGACCGCTCGACTTCCGCGGTGAAATCGACGTGGCCGGGAGTGTCAATAATATTGATGCGCAGGTCGCGCCAGGTGCAGGTTGTGGCAGCAGACGTAATGGTGATACCGCGCTCCTGCTCCTGCTCCATCCAGTCCATGGTCGCAGTGCCTTCGTGGACCTCGCCGATGCGGTGCGTACGTCCGGTATAAAACAGGATGCGCTCCGTCGTGGTGGTCTTGCCGGCATCGATGTGGGCCATGATACCGATGTTGCGGCAACGCTCCAATGGGACTGTTCTAGGCACGACTCTTTTCTGCTTTCTGAGGCTCCGAAACCAAATTGTTGCCCGTCGATTTCACTTTGTCGACGGAAAGACCACCGATCGGCCATCGCCAATCAACCGGGAGAAATTCTCTCACCAGCGGTAATGTGCGAATGCCTTATTGGCTTCCGCCATGCGGTGCACATCTTCTTTTTTCTTGATGGCGGCGCCTTTTCCGCTGGCGGCATCAAGCAACTCATTGCTCAACTTGTCGACCATGCCTTTTTCTGCGCGCCCGCGGGCATAAGTCAAAATCCAGCGGATGGCAAGCGAGGTGCGACGGTCGGCGTTCACCTCCACCGGAACCTGGTAGTTCGCTCCACCCACACGTCGGGTCTTCACTTCGAGCAGCGGCTTGGTGTTCTCAACCGCCTTCTTGAACAGCACCAGCGCTTCTCCGCCGCCTTTTTCCTGCACCTTATTCAGCGCGTCATAAAAGATGCGTTCCGAGGTGCTGCGCTTGCCCCGCCACATCATGGAATTGATAAACTTTGTCACCAGGTCCGACCCATAAACCGCATCCGGGGGCACGGTCCGCTTAACGGTATGTCCTTTGCGTGGCATTTACGCTCTTCGCTCCTACCTCAAATTCCGCACGTCATCACACTCGCTCATTCCCCAACGCGCCCCCGGCGCGAGTGAGGAAGCGGCGATTGCCGATCGGCGCGGCGCTAGCCTTTCTTGGCGCGTTTGGCGCCGTACTTCGATCTTCCCTGCTGACGATTCGCCACTCCCACGGCATCGAGCGTCCCGCGAATCACGTGATAACGCACACCCGGCAGATCCTTCACGCGGCCGCCGCGGATCAGCACAATCGAATGCTCCTGCAAATTGTGGCCCACGCCGGGAATATAGGTGGTCACTTCAATTCCGTTGGTCAACCGCACGCGCGCCACTTTCCGCAGGGCCGAGTTGGGCTTCTTGGGCGTCTGCGTATAAACGCGTGTACAGACCCCGCGCTTCTGCGGACATCCCTCGAGCGCCGGACTGGCCGTCTTATAGCGGGGCCGCTTGCGGCCCTTCGCCACCAATTGATTAAAAGTAGGCACTGGTTGCCGCTCCTGTTCGCGTAGCGGTAGATCGCCACAGCACAATTCACCCGCACACACCCGCTCCCGGCTGTCCGCCAGCCGAATGGGCGGGGTCGTCAGCTTGCCGGCATAACCACTCACCGGGCTGGCGAACCTCGATGATCCGCCATGCTTCTCACCGCACTCGAATCACGGAGAGAGATTTCTGGATACCCGACTCTAGATTTAGCTGCCGACGGTGGCGCCCGGCCAATTTCGGGGGCGCTCCGTATCGCCAGCTCCGTCCTGCATATCCTTTCGCAGACTGAAGCCGCGCTCAACGCGCGCGACACAGGCCTTCGTGATAGGGCAAAAGGCAGCGCAGGAATGTTTCAGCGAGGAAAGTTTCCGGAGGTCGATTTCTACTCACCAGAAACGCATTTCTCAAACCCTGCCGTCGGTGCCTCCGCACATGGGAGAACCCACGGCACACAACAAGCCTGGATTAACTCGCGGAACCCAACAACTATAGCAACTCAAACGAAACATCGTCAACTCATCTTTTTGCATCCCATGCACCAGCGGAACGGGAGCGCCGGTTCATTCGCTTTGGTCCCAGGCAAATTTCGTGAGGCGCGAGCTTGCCGAATCGGCTTCCGTTCTCTAAACTACAAATTTTCCATTTATTAAGGCGCGCGCCGCCGATCTAGGGCTTGGGGCGCCAAGAGGGTGCATGGGAAGGTTGTGTTCCGCTCAGCGGGTGTGGATTGTTCTGGCGGTTGTCGGTTTGTTGCTGTTGCCCGCATGTGGAGGTCATAAGCCGTCCAGCGCGTCGCCGTTTCCCGTAAGAATCACTCTGACTCCTGCCGTCAGTTATTCCCTGCAGGTGGGGTCGACGATAGCTTTTACCGCAAGCGCGGCCAACAGTGCGAGCACGTCAATTTCGCCGACATTCACTTACTACTCCAGCAACCCGGGTATCGTCGACATCACTCCCGCGGGCGTGGCCTGCGCCGGCACCTGGAATGCGCCGGTGTATTCGACCTGCACACCGGCGGCAACAGGAACCGCATCCATCACGGCCACGGCCCTGGGGGCGACCAGTTCTCCAACCATCATCTTCGTACATCCGCCGATCAACAATATTGAAGTCAGCGTCTTTCCCAACGTAAATTCGCCGCCGCCGGCGTGCCCGAGCCAGGGACCGTTGCCCGCCGCTTGCAACTTGCCGTTCAACTCGAGTGCTTCGAACTCGTGCCTGTCCACGAACCAGATCGAAACCTTGCAAGCCCGGGCGTACAGCACTGACGGAAGCGAAATCACCGGAGCCGTCGGCCCTTTTACCTGGAGCGAAGTGAACCCTTCGGCAGTCACGATCACCCCCATCATTTCTACCTCATACGACGTTCCCACCAACCACGCCACGGCTGCGCCCGCGGTTCCGGGACAGACGCAAATCATCGCTTCCGCCTCCGGATTCTCGAGCAAGCCTTTTTATTTCGAAACTTGCCCGGTGCAGTGCATCGCCATGGAACTGGGGCAGACCGGCAACCAGGTCACCACGGCGACCAATTTCGTCACGACCAAGGGACTCACGGAAACCATCAACGCCATCGCCGTTGATGTTCAGGGCTGCATCGTGCCCAAGGCGCCGCTGACCTGGGTTTCCTCCTCCCCTGCGGCGCTGTCGGCGGGCGGCACCTCGGGATGCACCGCAGGCGCGGCCTGCACCATTTCGACGCCCCAGTCCGGAGCCGCCTCCATCAGCGCATCCTGTTCACCGCCCACCTGCAATGTCGGCTGGCCGTTGAATCCTGCGGGTTTTCCTCCCGGATCGATATTCATTCCCCAGCCGGTTTATCCGGTGACGGCAATATCCGGCCTGGTATCGCTGGCCAGCACTTCATCGGGAACCGGGTCGGGAAGCGGAAGTGGGTCGGGAAGCGGAAGTGGGTCGGGAAGCGGCTCTGGAAGTGGGTCGGGGAGCGGTTCCGGGGGAACTTCATCGGGTGGCTCATCCACGACTACCAGCTCGTCATCCAGTTCGACGGTTACGACGAGCGTATTTGTCAGCAGCCAAGATTGTTACAGCGACGCCCTCTGCCAAGTGGCGCTTTACAACGTTTCGACCAGCACCAATCTGCCCGGCGCCGCCAGCGTCATACCGGCCCCTCCCAACTCGCTGCTGTTCGACCCGGCGGGCGATCGAGCTTTTACGGGTAGCGAGTCTGGGGCTACCACCGTCAACCCGAGCAGTCTCGGAACTACCACCAGCGCATTTACAACGCTGGCGGCTCCGGGGACCGAATTGGGAGTTGTGACCGGCAAAGTCATCGGCGTGGCCCAGAACGGCAGCATGGCGATATTTTCCGACACCGCTTCGACTCCGAATCAGGTTTACGTGGTCACCGTGACGACTACCACCAGTTCGTCAACCACGACGACATCATCCTCATCGAAGTCAGGTTCGTCCTCCACGTCTTCGACGCCGACGACAACCACCACATCAAGCACCGTTCCCC
>JASHRB010000664.1 GCA_030037575.1 Candidatus Sulfotelmatobacter sp.
GCTGGTCGGATCGCTTGGTATGAAACCCGATCGGGTTGCGGTCGAACTGAATCGCAAAATCGCGCCCCGCGAGCAGTGGTCGCAGATTGCCCTCAGAGACGGTGACCGGCTGGAAATCGTCCACTTCGTCGGTGGCGGTCGTTAGTCCTGGGTTCTGCGATTGGAGCTGCTCCAGGTTCGTCGTGTCCCCTGTGGTCTCGCGCACGCTCCGTAGCGCACTCTTCTAGTTAACGTCAGCCGCGACTCTTTTGTTGACACGCTCTGAGACACATCTAAAATGTTTGAAACACTCAGCTTATTGAATGTTTGAAACATTCTGGGAGGAAGATGCCAGAGCGGTTTTCATCGCTGGAGGTCATTGCTTTGGTTGGTGTCAGCGCGCGTCAGCTCCAGTGGTGGGATGAACGGGCTGTGGTAAAACCTGAGCACAACGGGCATCGGCGCTGGTATTCCATGCAGAACGTGATGGAAATCGCCGTGATTTGCGAATTGCGGCGAAAGGGGTTTTCGCTGCAGGGAGTCCGCAAAATCATTCGCTTTCTGCAGCGCGAATGCGGACAGGGTTTGTCCGAAATCATAGCTCGCAACTCCGACGTTCACTTGCTCACTGATGGCAAGCACATTTATCTCGAAACTTCGGCACGACAAATTGTCGACATTCTCAAAAATTCAAATCAACCCATTTTGGGTATTTGCCTCAGCGATGCGCTGCGCCAGGTGAGGGCCGATGTGATCGCGCGCAAAGCGAGTACCTCCGTAACATCGTCGATGGAACGGCGGCGTGCTAGAAAGGTTTCTTAGATAACAAATTTGGCTTTGTAGTTTCTCTCAATAAAACTGCGGTTCACAAGGGGGGGAGATGGTCGGAGAACTGGATATTTTGAACGAGTGGATCCCCGAACAAATGCAGCCTGGAACCGTTTTCGTGTTAGAAAATGCCGGCGAGGTGGGCGAAAAGGAAGATCCCTATTGGGCCGTACTTTCGTGTCCTTCCTGTGGAATGCTCGGCTTGATCACGCGGCGGCAGATCAACGGCCTGGTTCCCGTGATCTGCGGCTCAGAACAATGCTCGGCGCAGTTCTTTATTCGCGAGAGCGAAGTCGTAGTGCGCAAGCCTTTTTGAAGCGAATCGGGGGGACTCACGCGCCATGGATCCCTTGTTCACAACGGTGCTTTTCTTGGTCTTTCATTGTTCGATCTGCCCTGGTACATGCGGCACTGCGTAGCTCTACTCATGGGCGGCGCGGCGATATGGGTTGTTTTCAGCGGGGAAGAGGTTCACTTGAAATACCAAACGGAACCGTTGCCCCACCGGTTCTTCTATCGCATCTGCTTTGTGGTTCTGGGAGTATCCATGATTGGCCTTTCGCTCTGGGGCCTATGGCCTGGTAAGCCCTAAACGTCGCTGCGTTACCGCTTTGTTTTGATCCCCGCCAGTTCGACTGGAACCTGATCGACAATCTCGATTCCAAACCCTTCGAGTGCAGCCACGCGTTTTGGACGATTCGTGAGCAAACGAATCCGCCGCAGATTCAGATCCGAAAGAATCTGCGCGCCGATTCCGATTTCACGCTGCGTCTGTCTTTGATTTTCCAGCAGCGCGGGCAGCTTGCGCCCGCCATGAAAGCTGAGCGCGCCACGAGCGCCGATTTTCTCTACCGAAAATCCTTTGGATGTCTGATGCAGATAGATCAACGCTCCGCGTCCTTCCGCGGCAATGCGCCGCAGCGAACCTTCGAGAGTCGCGTGGCACTCGCAACCGGTCGCGCCGAATACGTCTCCCATCAGGCAATGCGCGTGCATGCGCACCAGTACGGACTCGTCACTATTCTCGATCTCTCCGCGAATCAGCGCGACGTGCGATTCGCCGCCATCGTTTTCGCTCTCGTAGGCGATCAGCCGGAACTCTCCAAAACGTGTGTCGACGAGCGCTTCGCCCACACGGTGCACATAGCGCTCATGCGCCATGCGGTAGCGAATGAGGTCCGCGACAGTTAGCATTTTCAAATCATGCTCACGGCAGAATTCGGTCAAGTCGGGCACTCGCGCCATCGTGCCGTCATCTTTCATGATTTCGCAGATAATGCCGGCAGGAACCAGTCCGGCCAGACGAGCGAGATCAACGGAAGCTTCGGTTTGTCCGGCACGAACGAGGACTCCGCCTTTACGCGCACGCAGAGGGAAGACATGGCCGGGACGTGCCAGATCGGACGCCTGCGTAGCCGGGTCGATTGCAACCTGAATGGTCCGGGCGCGGTCATAGGCGGAAATGCCGGTGGTGACGCCAGTGCGCGCGTCAATCGCCTCGCAAAACGCTGTTCCGTATTGCGATGTATTTTCGACCGACATGGGACCGAGGCGGAGGTGATCGAGCCGCTCCTCGGTCATGGCCAGGCAAACGAGTCCACGGCCATATTTGGCCATGAAGTTAATGGCATCAGGCGTCACTTTTTCGGCCGCCAGCGTAAGATCGCCCTCGTTCTCGCGGTCTTCGTCGTCGACCACGACGATCATGCGGCCAGCGCGTATTTCTGCGATCGCAGTCGGAACCTCGGTAAAGCCTTGCGCACTCATGGTGCAATCATTCTAGCAGGATGAGAATTCGTTTTCGGCATGGCAAGGCGTCCTTACGTGATCATGACTTCGCAGGCAAGTCAATGGGTTCACTGTTAAATCTTCTCGAAGAAGTGCGCGACCCTCTTACCCGCACTCTCGGTCGAATAGACCGCGACCTTCGTACCCTTCTCCGCCCCAGCGGCTATATCGGTTCCAGCGTCTGAGGCGGCATGGCCGGTAAGCTGGAAGGTGTGCTCGGTGCCGTCGGCGGTTTGGATAACCAATTTCTTTCCGCCGCGGTCAAATTCCTTGATCGTGCCTTCGGTTTTGTGCAGGCCGTTGTCGCCGACTTGATCGACTTCAACGGCGGTGTCTTCGCCTGCGCGCGTGGTGGTGTGCGCCACGACTTCCGAACCTTCTTTCAATCCATGCCAGGAATCCTTCGCGCCTACATCAGCGGCTCGGACCCCATGAACTGCCGTGTCTTTCGTCCAATGG